>CAZBZH010000085.1:0-11239 GCA_964496265.1 uncultured Acidobacteriota bacterium
CGATGAACACCGTGGAGGCCGTTGACCGCCCGAACAGTCCGCCGGTCTCGGGAGACACGATCTCGAGATCGAACGGGGTCGGGTCGTCGCCGGCAGCGGGGACGTCGGCCCGGCGCCGCTGAAGCGGAGCCGCATGACGCCTGGAAAGGTGCCGGGTGAGTTGGCGGTCCCGTCCGGACAGGATCCAGGCCTCGTCTCCGTAGATCGCGGCCAGGTCGACTCCCGGGTCGGGATCGAACGCGCCGATGCGGACCGCGTCGGGAAGCCGTGGGAGTTCGATCATCTCCGGCACCGCTTCAAAGGCTCCGCGCGGTCCCTCGAAAACCGCCAGGGACGAGTGGCCGGACGGCCCTCCTCGTTTCACCAGGGCGACCAGGTCACGGATGCCGTCAGGCCGGTTCACATCTCCTGACCACAGCCCGGCCAGCGAGCCGGGAAGGGTGTGCCGGGCGCGCTCCACCGGCCCGGATGCGGTCCACGCGAGCACTCGCAGGGTCCGGCCGCCCTCGATGCCGGCGACGATCTCGTCGGCTGCATCGCCGTCGAAGTCGCCACAGGCGAGATGGTCAAAGGGAAGAGCGGCGTGGCTCCGAACAGGGGGCGTCGACGGGTCTGCCGAGAGCTCGACCTGGGTCAGGGCGCTGCCCGCCGGGCCACGGTGGGCCACGACCATCTCGAGGCGGCCGTCGGCGTCGAGGTCCGCGAGACAACTCGCGGCGATCTCCTGGTCGGCGCTGAGCAGTTCGATCGAGGGTGGTCCGGCGGCAACCGTGGTGGCGCCCGTGGACAGAGCCAGCAGCAACAGCGTCGCGGCGTGAATGAGACGCATGCGTTCCCCCCGGAAGGCCGCTGCAGTGCCCGTGCAGCGGGTGCTGCGAGCAGCGTACGGCGAAAGAGCGGGCCGGGGCAACGACTTGTTGGTCGGCGAGGATGGTCCGCGGCTGATGGATGGGCGAAGTGAGGCGGGCGAGGGGAGGCGGGGGCCAGGGGCGCCGGGGAAGCGGCGCCCTCCGGGTAGGAAGGCGCCGCATGTAGGTGCCGGATTCAGCGATTCAGATGAACGCGCAATCCTGCCGACCAGGTGCGGCCCGCCAGCGGGCCCCAGTTGAAATCAGTGGTCGGGTCGCCGAGATCGTTCTGGATCTCGTCGGTGAAGTTATCCAGGTTGATCTGGAACTCGATGCTCTCGTTGAGCGGGATGACCGCCGAGAGGGTGCCGATCCAGAAGTCGTCGGTGCGGCGGAACGCTTGCTCCAGGCCGTTGGGGCTGATGCCGTCCGCGTTGAACTGCTGGATCCACATCTCGCCGGTGTAGTTGCCGCCGATCGAGACCAGGTACTTGTCGGCGAAGCGATAGGTCGCCGCGATGGAACCGGTGCGTTCGGGCCGGTAGGGAATCTCGTCCATCGGCACCAGCACCGTCTGGGTGGTGGCGAAGGATGGAGGCGCGACCTCGACGGGAACGTTCCGGTCGCCGGTGTTGGTGAAGTCGAGCCAGCCGATGCTGGTGTCGAGCTGCAGCCGGCCGCCGGCTCCGCCCGGGGTGTAGCGCATGGCGATCTCGGCGGTGTCCGCCTGAGCTTCGCCCACGTTGGCGAGGGCGTAGGTCTGGATGAACAACTGGCTCCAGGCCACCAGGCGCAGCAGGTGGTCGTCGAACTCGGTGCGCGCCATGTAGGCGCTGACCCGCCACTCGGGATCCGGCTGGAAGATGGTCTCCAGCCCCACGGTGGTTGCGGTCTCGGGCCGGGCCGAGCTGCTGTCCTGATAGGACTGGCCGCAGCAGACCTCGGCCAGGATCGGCTTGGGCGGCCGGAAGGTACGGCCCGCCAGGAAGCGCAGGGTCCAACCCGAGGAGGGGAACCAGCGCATGGTGACCCGCGGCGAGACCTGGGAATCTTCCTGGGTGTTCTGAATCACGCGGCCGAGGTTGATCTCGTCGTGGCTCAGTTCGACGTCGTCGTAGCGCACGCCGAACAGCATGTCGAACTTGGTGCTCGGGGCCCAGCCGGCGTCGAAGTAGGCGGACTGCAGTTCGACCTTGTCCTCGGCCTCCTCCGCCTCGTCGGGCGTCCCGCCGCCGATCAGGGTGAAGATGTTGACCGAGTTGGCGGCGACCCGCTGGTAGCTCGATTCGATCCCGGTGCTGATGCGCCAGGCGAAGCCGATCGGCCGGTCGTAGCTGGCGCCGACCCAGTGGTTCTCCTCCTCGATCTGAAAGCGGTCGAACAGTTGATCGCTGCCCGGTCCGAACAGGTCGGGGATGGCGGTCAGCTGGGACAGCACCCGCTGTTCCCGGTCGGCGGTCAGGCCGCGTACCGCCAGGGTGCCGCCATTGCGCTGGGTCCAGGTCCAGCCGGCCCGGTGGGAGCGCCGCTCGAGCAGGGTGTCCTCGCGGGTCCACTGATCTTCGCCGTCCCGCAGGAAGCCGAAGATGTCGAAGGCGCCCCGCGCGTTGAAGTTGTCCTCGCCGATGTAGTCGGTGGCCAGATTCAGCGTGTGGTTGAGGCCGAGGGCGATGGTGGTGCGGGCGTCGTAGAACTCCCGGTCGACCCGGCCCACGTCGTTGAAGCCGTTGTTGTCGTCGTCGATCGGGTTCGCCTTGTCCATGCCGAAGGTGACCGAGGCGGTTACCTGTTCGGTCAATTCGCCGGCCAGCCGCAGGTTGGCGTACTGCCGGTCGAAGGACCCGGAGCCGCTGTTGACGTCGAGCCAGGGCAGGTCGCCGGGATCGGTACCGGTCAGGGCGATCACGCCCCCCGCGGCCTGGGAGGGCTCGGCGGCTTCGCCGGGACCCTTGACCACTTCCGCCTCGGCGATGGTGTCCGCCGGCAGCACCGTCAGCACCAGAGACGTGGCCAGGCCCCCGATCACCGGGAAACCGTCCTGGGACATGGGGACCAGGTCCTGGGACAACCCACCTACCTGGATGTTGGCCGAGTTGCAGTGGGTGCAGAGGGTCTGGATGCGAACGCCCTCCTTGCCCTGCAGGGCGCTGGTGACCGTGGGCGAGGCATCGCCGACGATCAGCCCTTCTTCGGGGGCCGAGGAGCTTTGGCCCGGCGAGGCCTTGTCCTCGGGAGGGTCTTCCCGGTCGGCCGCCTCGCCGGCGTGGCCGGGAAGCATCAGAAACGCCGCCAGGAACAGAAAAACGGCGGCGGCCAGGGGCCGCCGCCGCAGGGTCTGCTTACAGGTCACTCGCAGGTCTCCGGGTTGGTCTCGGGACCGACGATGTTGTCCACCGCGGTGGAGCTGAGGAACGCGCCGCACTGGAAGTCGTAGACGACCCCCGCCTGGTCGACGAAGAGGTTCTGCGGCGTACCGCCGCAGTCCTCGCCGGGAGGCGTACCGCTGGACGCGTGCCAGTAGTTGTAGGTCACCGCGCCCCGGCGCTCGTCGCTGTTCTGCGGGTTGGGCACCCGCGGAATGTCGCAGAGGATCGGCGAGTCCTCGTTGTGGGTATCGGCCCAGGCCGCTGCATCGGTGATGCACTGGTTGATGTCGGCGTAGGCGAAGCCACCGATGTTCTGGGTGAAGATCACCAGCAGCACGAAGTCGCGATCGCGGAACTCGACATCCACATCGTGGAAGAAGTCCGCCTGCACGTTGCACCAGAAGCAATCGTCGGCGCTCAGGTCGATGTGAATCACCCGGCCGCGGTAGTCCGACAGGCCGACCTCCTGCAGGTAGGTCGGCGAGCGCGGGTTGTAGTCGGTGAGCTTGATGATCTCACCGGTGTCCACGTGGCGGAACTCGTCGGCGCAGTCGCCGATGAACTGACCGACACCCCGGTTCTGGCAGTAGTCGGTCATCTCGTTGCGCTCGGTGCCGTCGGTGGCCTGTCCCGCCGAGCCCTCGACGTTCTCACCCTGGGCGGTGACCAGGTAGTAGCGGTCGCCGCTGCCCGGGGTGGTCGTGGCGGTCAGCCGGCGCAGGCCGGAGCTGTTGCCGTCGGTGCGCAGCAGCGCCGTGTGGTCGTAGGAGGTGATCGGCAGGCTGCCTTCCCAGATCGTGTAGGTCTGGGTGTGCTGGCCGCCGTCCCGGGCCGGGAAGCCGGCATCCAGCGAGCCCAGGTCTTCCCATCCGAACTCCAGGTCGCCGCCGGACTTGGCGACGGTGAAGCGGAAGGGCGAGCCGGGAGCCGAAACCTCCCGGGGGCCCATGGTGTCCTGGTACATGCGCCACACGCCCGGGTTGGCCCCGTCGTTGACGCCGTAGAGCCATCCGTCGCCGCCCTCACCGAGGGCGTGGATCGAGCCGGGGCAGCCGGCGTCGGGCGTACCGTCCCGGTCGCCGACCGGGTTGTAGAACACGCCGCTGTCGTCGAGGGCGTCCCCTTCGGCGCCGCTGACGGTGGCCTGGCGGATCTCGTCGACGTCGAGGCAGGCGAAGGTCAACGAACCCTCGGCCGCCGCGCCGAACTTGTCGGTGGTGATGGTGGCGAGCCCCTCGGTGCCGACCACCGGGTTGTAGGAGACGATCGGATCGTCGAATCCGCCGCCGCTACCGCTGACCGAATCCCAGCCGAAGTTGCCCCCTTCACCCGGGGCGTTGACCTCATCGGCCGCCACGGTACTGGAACCGCGATCGGTCATGTAAACCGTACCGTTGGCCCGGGCGGTGTTCGGGTTCTGCGCCAGGTCCGCGCCGTGGCGGAAGCCCTTGGCCCAGACCAGGGTGCCCGACGGGTTGTCCGCCGGAACCGCACCGTTGAATTCGGCGCGCAGCAACTTGCCCGCGAACTTGGCGTCGTCCTGGGCGTCGGCGCCGACGCCCAGATCGCCCACGGCGACCAGCAGCTTACCGTCGGCGCTGGTCTCGAGACCGCCGCCGGGCCGGCATCCGCTGGCGGTGGTGCCGAGGTCGATCAGCATCCCGCCGAGGTCCACGCCGCCGGGAACGCGGGTGACCTCGTCGACCCGCACCTGTCCGGTGCCGGAGACGTAGGAGATCGCCGCGCGACCGTTGCTGGCGTAGTTCGGATCGAAGGCGACGTCGAGCAGTCCGCTCTCGCAGGTGGTGCTGACCGGTACGGCCAACGAGGCGACCTGCGCACCGTCGCGGAAGACGCGCAGGGTACCCGCGCGTTCGAGCAGCCAGATCTCACCGGTCGGCGACAGGGCGATGTCACCGGCCTCTGCTGTGTTGTCCAGGACTTTTTCGATCTTGACCGACCAGGGTAGGACCTGCGCCGATGCCGTTGTCACGAGCGCGCAGACCAGTACGAAGAAGACGAGGCTCCGCCTCGCCAGGTGGCTTTCCATCGCTATCCCCCTCTGTCAGCGCGGGGATCGCCTTTACCCCTGGCTCCTCCCGCGGTTGCAACGACCAGCGCCGGCCGCCGGGCGGCGGCGAACGCCGTTCATGCCCGCACTTATACGGCGACTGGACGAAGCGAGTCCATAGCGAAAACGGAGTGACTTGGCTGTGTCGGCGTTGTCGGGGTTTTGTACCCCGTTTGTCGAGGCCTTTTGTATCGAGGCTGTATCGACGGCGCAGCCGCGGGCCGCTCGGGCGGTGTCAGGACTCGCAGCTGCCCAGGGACGCCCGGGCCTGTTCCAGCAGGCCCGCAAACGAGTCGTCGGCATCCTGCGGGTCGATCTCGTCGAGCAGCTTGCCCGCGTCCTTGCACTCGTCCAACTCGATCAAGGCGCGAGCGAGTCCCAGTTGGGCGTCGCGGCGCACCACCGGGTCGAGCCCTTTCTTGCGGCGCAGGATGTCGCGGAACATCCGCTCCGCTTCCCCTTCGGAGTCACGGGACAGCGCGAAGTCGGCGAGGCCGAGCAGGGCGCCCGGTTCCGGCTTGCGCGAGTTTGCCGAGCTGGCCCAGCCGGCCAGATCCTCGAGCCGGGAACTGACGGCGGTGAGATGCGCTTCCATCTGCTCGGCGGTTTGCAGGCCGATCAGGGTCAGGATCGGCGCGCCGTCGGGGGTCGCGATCACGATGGTGGGGTAGGCCTCGACCCGGTAGCGAGCGACCAGATTGTGATCCCGTTCACCGTCGACCATCAGCGGGACGTAGGCCCCCATCGCCGCGACCACATCGTCATCGACCCAGGTGGTCTTTTCCATCGTGCGGCAGGCCACGCACCAGGTGGTCTGGAAGTCGATCAGCAGCGGGCGGTCATCCTGGGACGCCTGCTTGAACGCCGCCTTGCGGTCGGTCATGAATCCCTCGGCCGCCGGGCAAGGCAGCGAGGCGAGGATGCCAAGGACCAGGCCGATCAGGCCCAGGGCGAAGATCTTCTTGCGCATATCGAACCCCATTCACGGAAGCCGCCGGTGGCGGCAGGCGCATCAAAGCTACCGCGAAAACCGTGGGTCTGTCACCCGTTGCCGCGGACCGCATGGCTCCGGCGATCGGATATAGTGCCGCCGATGAGTGCGTCCGACCCCTACGTGTTCGACGAGGCGTTCTATCGCAGCCGCTACCTGGCCGACGCTTCACCGTCGGTCGATCCTCGGGTCCACTACCGCGAAACCGGCGAGGCGCTGGGCAACAAGCCCAACCCTGCCTTCGATCCGCTGCTCTACCGCATGGCCCACCCCGAGGCGGGGGACACGCCCTGGGAGCACTTCGTGACCCAGCGGGGGGAGCCGACCGAATCGATCCGGTTGACCTCGTTGTTCCCGCAGATCGACTTGCCGTTCCGGGCGCGCCACGCCCACCGGGTCGAAGAGCTGGCGGTCCGCGATGAGGTGGCCCGGGGCTTCTCCGCGGCCGGGGAGCTGCGCTACACGTATCGGGGCGAGCTCTATCGGTTCCGGCACCCCGAACCCGGGTTCCTGCTCGATCGCCTGGCGGCCGACGAGCCCTTCGCCTTCGCCCGGGTGGTGCACGGCGTCTGGGACACGATCGAGGCGATCAGCGCCACCGCCGAGCGCATGGGGGCCGACCGTCGGCTGGCCTTTGCCGACGAGGAACAGCTCTGGGCCCTGGCCACCCGGCTCTGCTTCGAGCGCTGGAGCTGGTCCGGCTCCTTCGTCGATCGCTTCATGCGGGAGGTCCAGGCCGACCTCCAGGGGGGCAACGACGATCCCGGCCTGCTCGAAGCGGTGGCGTTCAAGGGATTCCCCACCGCCGACGGCTCGGTCTTTCCCTGCGAGCCGCCGGGGGAAGCCAACCTCGAGCGCTTCGCCCGTTTCACCGGGTACTTCTCCGCCGAGCGAACGCTCTACGACGCGACCCTGTGGAAACGCTGGGCGATCAGCGGAGCCCTCGGCCGGCTCCCCGAACTGTGTCGCGAGCATCCGGTGGTGCTGATCGGGCCGGAGCGGCTCGGAGAGCTGGGGCAGCGCTGGAAGCTTCCGCACTTTCAGCATCTTTCGATCCCGCCGGCCAACACCCAGCTGATGCGCGGCGAGGTGCTGGCGGCGGCGCGCAACGCGGTGGAGCGCGGGGGGACGGCGTCCAGCCGCAAGCCGGTGGTGTTGTTCCAGTGCGGCGGGTCGCTGGCCTACTGGTTCATTCGCCGTCTGCGCCGCAGCCGTGACGATGTGTTCCTGCTCGACCTGGGCCAGACCCTGGATATCTGGTTCTTCGATATCCCCAAGCCCAAGGTCGGGACCTGGGTCAAGGTCTACCGGGACCAGATCATCGAGCACTGCGGACTCGGGGAGCTCTACGCGGGCCGTACGCTCGACGGACCCGCGAGCGGTTAGGCGGCGGCCGACTCGACGGGGTCCGGCCTACTCGACCCGGACGTCGAAGGTCAGCACGAACCCGGGGTAGGGGGCCGCGCCGTCGTCGGCGTTCATCGTGCCGCTCAGCCGCACCTGGATGAAGTCGATCGCGGGCAGCGTGGCGTCGATGTCGTTGCCGTCGGTGGCGATGCTGCCCGGCGCCAGGAAGGTCGAGCCGCCGTCGTTGGACAGGTTGATCTGGTCGCCTCCCGAGGCGAGAGGGGAGAGGTCGTTGCCCACGTCGGTGGCGACCAGGCTCAGGCCGCTGGGCTCCGCGCCGGGGCTCATCGTGACCGGAGCCATCGGGTTGCCGAGCACCAGGCGGGTCTCCGGCGGCAGGAAGTCGGAAATGACCACGGTATCCGGGTTCGACTCTCCGAGGCCGATGTTCTCGACGGTGATCGTGTAGCGCAGGATCGCGCCGGGCATCGAGACCGGGTTGAGGGTGCCGTTGATCGGATCCGAGATCACACTGACGGCGAGGACGATGGTCGTTTCCGGCGAGACGGTCACGTCCAGTTCGGTGGTCTGGGTGTCGCTGATGGTGATCGTCGCCGGGAAGTCGGCGTCGTCGCCCTCGGCGGTCACCGTGGCGTTCTGGGTCGTGGTGCCCTGGGGCAGGTCCACGCCGGTGGTCAGCGGCCCGACGACCACCGTTTCCACCGCTCCCGGTGCGTAGGTCGTTTCCAGGGCGGTCAGGTCGTGGCCCAGATCGTCGCCGGTACCGCCGGCGGGGATGACGAACTGCCGCTCGCCGGTGTTCTCGACCTCGTAGCAGTAGTAGACGTCGGTGCCGCTGGGCACCGCCAGGTTCTCCAGCTGGTCGCCGCAGGCCGGGTCGGTACTGACCCATTGGTCGAAACGCAGGTTGGCGTAGATCAGATCGAGACAGCCGTAGTTGGTGCGGCCCTGGTCGTAGAACACCGCGTCCTCGATCAGGATCGTCCAGGTGCCGTCGAGGGCTTCCTCGTCGAAGTTGGCCAGGGTGCCGGGGATGTGGGGTTCGTAGTCTCCGCGGTAGACCGGAAAGCCGGCGCAGCGCGCCGCTTCGATGGTGCCTTCAGTCGATTCGTCGTCGAAAACCACATCCCGGTAGTGGTCGCGGGAACAGCCCCAGGGCGCTCGGTGGTTGACCGCCGTGGTGCGGGGCCGATCGAACAGGGTGACATTGGTGCCGGTGGGGCTGATCAGGTTCGCCCGGATGTCGCCGACCCATGGATAGTCGATGTCCATCTCGACGTTCATGTCGAGCACGATGGCGTTGGGACCCAGGGCGAAGGGGATATCGATGACGACGAACTCGCCGGGCTGACCGGCGCCGGGGTCCCCGGTCGCCGGCATGAACCAACCGGCGCCGCCGTTGTCCTCGCAGACGTTGAGGGCGCTTGCGGGGAGCGGGGTCAGCAGGGCGAGCAGGCACAGCGCGGCCTGCACGAACCGGCGCGCCCTCGTGGCGCCGCCGTCGTTCGCGTTTCCGGGCAGGGTCGTCCTGTGCGAACCCGTCGGGAACATCGTCGATTAGCCGGTCCTTGCCTCGTGCGTTGACCGTGTCCTTCATTCCAGGACATGACTTCGCAGACAGGGGCCAACATGTGGCGTCCCTTCAGGCCGGGGCAAGCTGCGGATCGGGTTTGTGAGTTTCCATAGGTAGGTGTTGTAGTTATTCAAATCTGTCGAGCTTCCTTGACGGGTGCCACAAGCCGTCTTAACCCGACTTCAACGTCGTCTCAACGGGAGGGAGGTCGCATGCGAGACACCGCCTCGAAGCCGCGCCCAGGCAAGATGAGCCTGCGTGCCGCGCTGCTCGCCGTGCTTCTGAGCGTTCTATTCGCGGCGGCCGCCGTCCGATTGCTGCCGGCGTATCCGAGCGTCAGTCCCTTGGACGCTCCGGTACCGTTGGCGAAGATCGTCGACGGATTGGACCCCTGGCTACTCAGCGACGGCCTTGTCGAGGCGGTGCGAATCGAGGTGGATTGGGTTGAGGGCTGTCGTCCCGGTGCCGAAAGCCTGGCCGGGCTAAAGCGGGTGTTGGAACGATACGGCCCTCCGGGCCGTCCCGTCGAGATCGTCCAGGACGACGAGATCCCGCGGCAGCTCTGGGAAGATGCCAGGGCCCGGCTTGGCGGGAGCCTCGACCAATGGCTGGTTCACGCTCACGCGGAACCCACGAGTGATGAGGGCGTCGAACATCGATACGTTCTATTCGCTCCCAGTTCTTCGTTGAAGGACTCGCTGTTCGGCTACAGCTCGCGATGGGTTGCCCGAAACGATGGACGCAACGCCTACGTCCGCGGCGTCATGGTGTTCCGCGAGCGCCACCTGCGCTACAAGAAGCTCTGGTTCGACCTCGACAAGCTCGAGCGTATGACACTGATTCACGAGTTCGGACATCAACTCGGCCTCGTGTCGGACCCACGTCACGAACGACTCTCGCCTCATCTAAGTCATTGCAATCGACTCGATTGCGTGATGGCTCACCCAACGCCGCGAGTGCTTGCACGCAATGCTGCAGCGGGAATCTTCAACGTGTTCCCCCAGGACTACTGCGACGCATGTGTCGCCGAGATCCGGACCGCGCAGAAAGCCTGGGCGGAAGCCGGGGCCAGGCGCGCGGCCTGGAAGCGAGAACAGTGGGAACGCCGAGAACTGGACGAGACAGGCCTTGCTTTGCAGTCGGCGATGGCGAAGCAGGATCCTGCGGAGTTCCTCCGAGAGGCTACCGCGGCCACCCTGCGTTGGCCCGATCATGCCGCTTTTGGACTCATGCGCGTTCGCGCGCTGATTCGATCGCAGCAGGTCCCCGAGGCCGCCAGGTTGCTGGAGTCCCTGCCGCGAGAAGAGTTTCGTCGTGGGTCGGTAGATTTCGCTGAAGTCGTGTTTGCGGAAGAACTGATCGGCCAGGGGCTACACGGCGAGGCCTACCGTCGCCTCGCGCCCTTCGTGGCGGCCGGCCGGCTGCCGGATCGGCCGGCGCCGTCGATCCAGGCCATGAGGGCAGCCGCAGGTTGCGGCCGCTTCGGCATCGCCTTGCAACATGCCGAGCAGGTTCGAGTGCTCTACGGTGAGGGATCCCCGCTTGCGTCTGAACTGCAGTTCCTGCAGGCGTCCTGGTTGCGAAGACAAGGGCGATTCGGCGAGGCCAGAAGGAGACTGGCGTCACTCGCCGGATCCAACCCGGAGCAACACGCAAGGGCATTGGGGGAACTCGCGCGGGATAGCGGGCGCGAGGAGGAAGCTCGAAACCACTTTGAAGAGTCGTTGCGGCAACCTTGTTCCGAGTGGGTGGCTCCCGCGGTTTGTGACGCGGTGCGGTCGGTTGTTCTGGCCGAATTGGGGCGGGATGCCGAGGCACGTGTGGCCCTGAAGCGCTCTCGCGCTGCCGAGGGTTCGCGCTGGGATTCTCCCGGTGAGCGACTTGTCTGGGCCTCGAAGACTCACGCACTACTCGGGGATTGGGAGAACGCTTTTGCTCCATGGCGTGAAGGACTCGCCTCGAGCGCGCTAGCCGACGATCCTTGCGGGGTGGAGTGGCTGGAGCCGTTCCAGGGCTCGGCTG
>CAZBZH010000086.1:0-11213 GCA_964496265.1 uncultured Acidobacteriota bacterium
GGGCTTGCGCGAGCGATCGATCAACGACCGGCGCGCCGATGGTTCCGGCGCGCGCTGCAGCCGACGCTTCGTCTTACGTAGGTCTTCCCATCCAGGCCGTACGTCGAGAGCCGCACGGCGGACGTCGTGCCGGGCCAGCAGCGTTACCGGGCCGCGGTGGGACTTCGACAGGCCCAGAGCACACTCCGCCGCGCCGAGCCCCAGGCCGACGATGACCACCGACCCATCGCCGAGAAACGCCTCGTCGATCGGGTCGTCGCCATAGAGGTGACGGACAAGATCGGTCCGGCCCATCAGCGGCTCGAAGGCCGGCGGCACCGAAAGCCCGGTCCGGCCGATGGCCAGGACGATCCGGCGACTCTCGAGCGGACCGCCGGTGGTCTCCACCCGCCAGCCATCCTCGATTCGTTCGATGCGCTCTGCACTGGCGCGAACGTGGAGCTCGCGCAGACCGAGTTCTTCCACGAGGTGTTGGGCGTGGGTGTCGAACACCTCCCGGGAGGGGCGATTGAACCCGCCGAGGAACGCCTGGGGCACCCGGTTCTCCCGGGCGAACTCCTCCAGGGCGTGGCAGCGCACCCCCAGGTGGTGGACCGAGGGAGACCGCAGATAGCGGATACGAGCGTTCTCGGTGCAATGGCGCCAGCGGGCCAGCGGCTCCGGCCCGGGGTCGAGCAGACGCAGGGACTCCCGAGGCACGCGGCTCTCGATGAGCAGCGAGTGGGCAATCCGCACACCGTGGATTCCCGCCCCGATGACCAACCAGGAGAGCATGCTCGGACCCCGTTCCCTGTTGCGGGTGATTTCTCGAAGGGTGCCGGAGGCAGACTCGGGCACAACGAAGCTCCGGCCGAAGCCGGTCGAGAAGGACGTGCCGCTCGAAGGCCGGAAGTTCCGCGAGAGGCTAGGGAAGGACGCCCCAGTCGTAGTTTCCGGCGAAGCGCTCGACCAGGAAGTCGATGAACAGGCGCACGTGTGGGGGGATGAAGCGCTGGAACGGGTGCACGGCGTAGAGGGTGGAGGCCGCCGGAGAAGGAGTGAAGTCGGGCAGAACCTGGACCAGCTCGCCGCTGGCCAGATAGGGGCCGACAATCCAGTCTGGCGACAGCACCAACCCGCGTCCCCGCCGGGCGGCGCTGACCAGCATGTTGCCGCTGTTGGCCACGAACCTGCCCGAGGCCCGGACCTGGCACTCCGCCTTGCCCCGGGTGAACCGCCAGTTCCTGTGCGAGCGGGCCCGGCCCAGGATCAGGCAGTCGTGGCCCTCGATGTCCCGGGGATGGGTCAGGGCCGGTGCGGCTTCAAGATATTGCGGGCTGCCGCAGAGGGTGCGTTTGACCTCGACGATCTTGCGCGCCCTGAGGGTTGAATCGTCGAGGGTGCCGGAACGCACCACCATGTCGAAACCCTCGGCGACCAGGTCCACCGGGCGATCCGAGGAGACCAGGCTGAAGCTCACCTGGGGCCAGCGTTCCTGAAAGAGCGACGCGGCTACAACCAGGTGTTGCTCCAGGCTTGCCGGCATGCTGACCCGCAGCAGCCCGGCGGGCACGTTCTCCAACTGCCCCGCCGTGACCCGCGCCTCCTCCAGGTCGAGCAGGATCTCCTTGCTGCGCTCGTGGAAGACCCGCCCCACCTCGGTCAGGCGCAGCCGGCGGGTGGTCCGATGCAGCAGGGTCGCGCCGACCCAGTCCTCGAGTTCCACCACGCTGCGGGAGACCGAGGAGGGAGAAAGGTTGGACTGCCTCCCGGCTTCCGAGAAGGAGCCCACCTCGACCACCTTGTTGAACAGCGCGATCCCTTCCAGACGGTCCACGGCGAGGTTCCTCCCGGACGTTTTGATTCCGTTCACCATTATTGCGTATGGCGCAATATTCAATTGCCCGCCTACCTATTTTTCACAAAGCCGTGGCGCTCCATACTCCTTCGCGGGTCGAACAGGCGACCCCCAAGAACCGGAAGAATGGAGACTAACTCATGACTCAAAGCACTGGAGAGAAGAGACTTACCGCGATCGTCACCGGCAGCTCGACCGGGATCGGCTACAGCGTCGCCCGGCGGCTGCTCGAGAGCGGCGTCCACGTCGTGCTGGCGGCCCGGACCGAGTCCGACCTGGCCCGGGCGGCCGGGGAACTGAGCTCCGTCGGCAAGGTGGCCTACCTGGCCGGCGACGTGGCGGACCCGGCGTTCGGAGCCCGCCTGGTCCGTAAGGCGGTCGGAACATTCGGCGGCGTCGACATCCTGGTGAACAACGCCGGGGTGTTCAACCCCAAGCCCTTCCTGGAAACCGACGAGGCGGACCTCGACCGCTTCTACGCGATCAACTTCAAGGGTAGCTACTTCATCGCTCAGGCCGCGGTTCCGGAGATGAAGAAGCGTGGCGGCGGCGCCATCGTCAACGTCGGCACCACCCTGGTCGAACACGCCATCGCCGGCTTCCCCGCGTCGGCGGCGATTGCCAGCAAGGCCGCGCTGCACAGCCTGACCCATCAACTCGCCGCCGAACTGGGCGAGGACAACATCCGCGTGTCGACCATCGCCACCGGCATCATCGAAACACCGCTGCAAGGCAAGATGGGCATCGCCGACGTTCAGAGCCTCGCCGGACTGCACCTGTTGAACCGTGTCGGATCCACCGAGGACATGGCGGACGCCGTGGCGATGCTGGCCCGCAACGACTTCATCACCGGGACCACCCTGCGGGTCGACGGCGGTCACGCCGCCGGCCACCTGTTCGGCTGAGCGTCCCAAACCGATCGCCCACCATCAAGGAGGCAAACATGCCCTACGTGAAGATCCAGGTGACCGACGAAGGGGTTACCAACGACCAGAAGCGCACGTTGATCGCGCAGACCACCCGTCTGTTGCAAGACGTGCTCGGCAAGGACCCCCAAAGCACCTTCGTCGTGATCGACGAGGTGTCGACGGACAACTGGGGCCTCGCCGGCGAACAGGTCACCACTCTCCGCGCTCGCAAACAGCGCTGACCGACCCGGATGAAACCGATGAAACGGAAGGAGCTCACCATGCCGACCCCGCTGCACCAGGACGATCACGCGGCCATTCACGATGTGCTGCTTGACTACTTCGACGGACTCTACGAAGGGGACGTCGAGAAACTGAAACGGGTGTTCCATCCCGATGCCCGGCTCAAGGCCCCGGGCTACCGCAAGAGCCGGGACGAGTGGTTGGACGCGGTGGCCCAGCGCCCGATCCCCCGGGACGAAGGCTTTGCCTATCGCTTCCACGTCATGTCCGCCGAGATCGTCGGCGAACAGGCGATGGTCAAGGCCAGCGTGCCGCTGCCGGCAGCCGACTACGTCGACTTCCTGGGACTGCTCAAGGAGGGCGGTACGTGGAAGATCGTGGACAAGATCTTCACCGCGGTCTGATCCCGGGCGGACTCTCGAGAGCCGCGTCGTCTAGGGGGTCGCCGGCAACTCCAGCCGGAAACAGGCTCCCTCCACCGAGGGGTTCTCGAGGGTCAGCTCCCCGCCGAGATCCCGCGCCAGCCCGCGGGCCAACGCCAGCCCCAACCCGACGCCGGGGACCGGGTCCGAGGGATCCCGGCCTCCGCGCTCGAAGGGTTCGAAGATCGTGGTCGCCTGTTCCCGGGGAATCCCCGGTCCGTGATCGCGGACGGTCAGGACCAGCGAACCGCCGGCCGCACGGGCCAGCAGATGGATCGTCGCCGGAGAGGTTCCGTGGGCGTACTTGACGGCGTTGTCGACCAGGTTACCCAGGATCTGACCCACCGCCTCGGTATCGACCACCACCGACGCCTCGGCCGGGCCGTCGCTCTCGACGATCAGGGTCATCGGCGTCGACTCGACCCGGCGCTCCAGCGACGGCTTCAGCCGCGAGAGCAGCCCCTCCAGGGTGATCGACTCCAGGGCCCGGGGCCCGCGCCGCTCCTCGAGGCGGGCGTGATCCAGCACGTTGGCCACCATGGTCGAGAGGCGTTTCGATTCTTCCTTCAACGTCTGCAGATACTCGCCGCGCTTCTGTTCGGTGGGTACGACCCCGTCGGCCAGCATCTCGGAGTAAAGCTGAAAGGTGGTCAGCGGCGTGCGCAGTTCGTGGGTCACCGCCGAGACGAAGCGCCGGCGACGCTCGCTGAGGTCGATGCTCTTGCGCAGGGTGATGCCCACGGCGATCGCCGTGATCCACGCGGCGAGCCAGGCGATGCCCAACGCCACCCGGCCCGGGGTGAGGCCGCTCGCCGCGGCGGGCGAAGGCGCCGGGGCAACCAGCGCGACCGGCAGGTTGGCCAGCTGGGTCTCGAAGGGATCCGTCGCCGGATCGACCACGCTCCGCTCCAGCCGCGCGGCGGGGAACAGGTCCTCGATCTCCAGCAGCAGACGGGAGCGCAGCTGCGGCCAGTCGAGCAGGAAGCCGCGGAACAGCACCTCGTCGGCGGACGCCAGGAACGCCAGGACCGGAGCTTCACCGGGCGCGGCGGGATCGAGCCAGACCACGGTCTGGTGGCCCCCCGCATCCCCTTCCGGCCGCGGCACGCTGCACGCCGTGCGGACGTCGAAGTCCAACTGAGTCTCGAGCTGCTGGCCTGGCTCCTCGGGCAATCCCAGCCCCGTATCGATCTGCCGGCCCGCCGCGGCGATCGCCTCGTGAATCGCCTGGGGGTTGAGGATCCCTCGGTAGGACTCCAGAAGCTCGGCATCGGGGGAGACCAGCGCGCCGTCGGGCTGCATCTCGAAATGCAGGGCGACGTAGTCATGATCGCTCCCCGGCCGCGCCGCCTCGCGGGAGAGCAGCAGCGTCAGCCAGGTATCCATGCGCCACATGGCCAGGCGCAGGTTCTGCTGATAGTCGGTCTCGGCCCGGGCAGCCGACTCACGGCGTTCGAGATCCAGCACGACCCGCGTGGTCCACACCAACGCCAGGGCCACGATCACATTGCACGCGGCAAACACGAGCCAGAAGCGTCGCGCCCGGGTCATGCGCTCTCCGGAGCCAGCATGTAGCCCTTGCCGCGCACGGTGAGGATCAACGTCGGGTTGGCCGCGTCCCGCTCGAGCTTCTCCCGCAGACGACGCACGTGCATGTCCACCGCCCGGGTCTCCATCTCGTGAGCGTTGCCTCCCCAGACTCGCTGCAGCAACTCGCGGCGGTCCACCGGGCGCCCACGATTGACCGCCAGGTAGCGCAGAAGGCGGGTTTCCAGATCGGAGAGGCTGTGGTCGTCCCCGGCGTCGAGGGAAACCCGGCCCAACTCCAGCTGCACCGTGCGGTCGGAGAGCTTCAACTCCCGCAGATCGGTGGGGCGCTCGGCCGAACGGCGCAGCACCGCCTCGACCCGGGCCAACAGCTCGGTGGCACTGAAGGGCTTGACCACGTAGTCGTCGGCGCCCCCCTTGAGGCCACGCACCCGATCCTCCTCGGCGCCTCGCGCGGTGAGCATCACCACCGCCATCTGCGGATGGGACGCGCGCACTTCCCGGAGGATGTCGAACCCGTCCTTGCCGGGAAGCAGCACGTCCAGCAGCAGCAGGTCGGGAGAGCCGGCGCAGACCCGGTCGACGGCATCCTCCCCCGACGCGCACTCCTCGACGGCGTAGCCGGCGAAGCGCAAGGCATCGACCAGCCCGCGCCGAATCGGTGCGTCGTCTTCCACGACGAGGATCTTGGTCTGCGCCAACGTCAACTCTCCCCGGTCTCTCGGCCCACAGTCGATTGTGGCCACGAACAATGTACGCCGCAAAAGGGGCAGACTCTATTGGACGGGCGGAACCCCTGCGGTTCTGTCATTTCCATGTAACAAGGGCCCGGGACGCGCCCCTGGCCGCAAAGCCCCGTGTACCTTCGTCAACCCCTGAACCGCTGGAGGTACTCGATGCGCTTGCTGTTGCTGACCGTCTTGCTTGTGGCTTTTCTCGGCCTGGCGGCCCCCCTGGCGGCTGAAGAATCGACGCCGAAACCGAAGGCCACCGCCGCGGACAAGCCCACCGGACCGCTGACGCCGGAGGAACGGAAACTGATGGGGGTCTGGAGAGATCACTACACCATCGTGTTCGACGGCCGCGACTTCTGCGCCGATACCCAACCCGGTGAGTGGTACGAAGGCTTCATCCGGGTGCGTACCGATGTGGAACCGGCCCAACTCGACTTCGTGATCCTCGTCCAGTCCGGCGAACCCAACGGCAATACCAGCGAGGCGATCTTCCGCTGGGAGGACGAAACCATCCATATCGTCGCCCCACCGCCGGGCAACCGCCGACCGCGAAGCTTCAAGGACACCGAGGGGCACGAACTGCTGGAACTGACCCGCGACGGCAAGCCGAAGTATCCCGCGAGCCACTGCCTGGGGGAGAGCTAGCGGCGGCGCGGCCCGAACCGTCGGCGACACACCCCGCCCAGGTGTAACGGAAGTCGCCTCCCGATCATCCATGAGTGAGGGCTCGTGCCGGCCCGAATCAGGAGACACTCATGAAGCCGACCCGGACCTGCGTAACCTGCCCTGTCCTGCTCACCCTGGTACTTGTTGCCGCTTCTTGCGCTGGAGGGGGCGAGCCCGACGCGGACCCTCCGTTGCAGATTGACCTGCCCGCGGCCGAGCCGAGCGGCAACGAAACGCCGCGATCGCAGAGCGGGTCCTCGACTCCCGGCTCCATCGTCTGTAACGACGAGGACCGGATCCCGCTCCCCGCGAGATGGCCGCACACCCTCCCCGCCGCCTTCGAACTGAGCATTGCCGACGAGACCGGGCCGACCTTCACCACCCGCGGCGCGACGCCGAACCCCGACGCCGTCGCCGACGGATTCCGCGACGTCGTCTTCCCCGGAGGCAGCGTCGACAAGGTGGTCGAGGACGAGAACAACCGGATCTACAAGATCGGCCACAGCTCCGGCAGCGGAAACCTGGAGATGTTCAAGGGCTCGACGGCATGCTGGCAGCTGCGCTTCGTGTTCAAGCCCGCTCCCGGAGCGGTCACCGCCGACGCCGGCAGCGAGACACCTCCGGCGGCTCCCGGTGCGGGCGAGGCGGTAGGCCGGGTACGGGTGGTCTTCGGCGAAGGCCAGGTCGATCTGCCGGCGCTGACCTGCGTCGGCTTCGCCTCGGGGCCGGTCGAGGTCGAGGCCTCCAACGGTAAGGAATGGATCCGCTTCGCCGGTCCGAGGCTGCGTCCGCTCAGCGGCTTCTTCCAGAAGGCCAACGGCAAGCGGGTCACCGTCGAGAACTCCTCGACCGCCGGCTTCAATCCGAACAACGGCAAGCTGCTGTGGTCCGCCGACGGGGTCGGAGCCAGCGGCGGCTCGGAACAACTGATCATCGAGGCCACCTGCGACCCTTCGTAGGGCGCCGCTCCGGCAGCGTGACGCCGAAGAGCAACCCCTCCCAGGGCTTCCAGCGGGCGCGGATGATCTCACCGTCGGGTAGCGACTCCCCACTGCGCAGATTGACCACGTCGCTCACCGGCTCGGCAAAGCGGATCTCCACGTCGAGAGGTTCGCCACCGAGCCCGTCAATCGCCCCGACCTGATCCACGGCCCCCTGACGGGTCGGGTTCTTGATCACACCGACGGTGACCCGGTCCCCCTTGCGCCAGTAGATCACCTCGGCCAGCGGCACCGGCTTTCGCCCGGCCGTGACGCGAGCTCGTGGCAGGAGGCCGCTCTTGCTCAACTCTTCGCTGATCAGACGGCGCCAGGCGTCTCCGTGGGCCGAGAGGCGTGACGTGCGGTCGTAGTAGGCCACCGGGGTCAGGTTCAGATAGAGCGCGCGCCCCTTGCCGACCCTCCGCTCGATCACCACATCGGCCCCTCGCACGTGAGCCGCCGCCTTGCCTCTCTGCCCTCCGTCAGCCGAAGTCCCCCGCTCGTAGATCGTCATCCCCTCGTGCCGCAGAGCGCCGCGATGGGAGCGCAGCCGCTCCAGGTAGGGCCGCTCGTGAAGCTCCCCGTCGATCTCCGCCACCGTGCTTCCGTTGAGGTAACCGCGCGTCTCGTCCCGCCGGAGGCCGAACAGATCGTCGAGGACGCCGCCGGAGGCGCGGCCGCGACCCAGCTCGTCGAACAGGCCGGTGAGATGGTCGGCGATCACCGTCCCTCCCGCGCGGACGAAATCGCGAATCGCTTCCGCTTCGGCGTCGGAGAGCGCCACGGCGCGATTGAGCAGCAGCACGCGGTAGCCGGCTTGGCTCAACGCGCCGCCGGCGACCTGATCGCCGGTGATCACGTCGTACTGGAAGCCGGCGTCCTCGAGCAGTTTGAACCAGGCGACCCGGTTCTTGCCCGCCGACTGACAGCGGTTGTCGATACGGCTGAAGCGGCGATGCCAGCTATCGCCGTGAGCGGTTGCGTCCATGGCCCAGCTGACCTGCACCGAAGGATGGGAGTAGAGCACGGCGATCGGGTCGGCGTCGAAACGAAGATCCGGATCGAGCACATGGCGCGAGAGTTCGCTCTGCACCTCGCGGATCGTCGCGACGTTCTCGCGAATGAACGGGGCGGGAGAGCCATCGTCGCCGTAGCGGAACCAGGAGCGCCCATCGTGCTCCGGCCAGGCGATTACCCCACGGTTGCCATGGAGCAGGTAGTACCAGAGAAACCAGGCGTCCCGCCGGGCATCGCCGCTACTGAACCAGGTCTGCACGTGGGGTCGCCGCTCGGGATGGCGCCATAGCGAGCGCAGGATCTCGTTGGTGCCCCCGATATCGTAGGACTCGATCCATTGCACCGCGCGGGCCAGCTTCGCGTAGTCGTAGCCGCCGTAGGGTGCGGGCTGCTGCCCGCCGACGAAACCGGCGGGGGTGTCGGGGTCGAGCCCGTTGGTGAAATGGGTCAGCCGGGACATGACCGACGCGAACTGATCGTCCATGTAGCTGCGCCAGTCGCACCAGGGCGCCAGATTCCACTCCGCGAAGGGAGCGTTCGAGGGGCGCACCTCCTCGAAGGAGTTGGGCCAGATCTCGGAGAATGCGGCATGCTGCGTTCCCCAGGAACGGTTCAAGCGATCGATGCTCTCGTAGCGGGCTTGCAGCCATTTGCGGTAGCCGGCGACGGAACGGGCGGAACCGTCGACCTCGACCGGAGAGGTGAACGAACCCAGACTGGGCTCGTCGTCGAAGGCGTACGCCAGCACCGGCCCGTCTCGAGTCACCTCGACGTTGGCGCGAAGAAATTCCTCGAGGGTCTCGAGAGTCGCCGGATCGGCCAGGCTGTGAGGCCGGCTCAGCACGTCGCGTTTGCCCATGATCCGGGCGCGGCCGTGGCGGTCGGTCAGATGCAACCAACCCTTGTCCGCGGCGTGATCCACGTAGTACGGGAGCCCCTGTTCCCGGGCGAAAGCCACACGCGCGCCGGCATCGCTCCCCCGGTCGATGTGGAAGGCGTCAAAGCCCAGGCTGCGATACAGCTCCAGATCCTCGCGAACCCGGGTGCGCCGCTGCCAGACGAGAATCCGGAAGCGATCCCACTCGGAGCCGGGGGCGATATAGGGCACTTCGGGATGAGCAGGCTGGGCCGCAATCGCCGGTCGCTTCGCCGTCGCCGGCGGGTTCGGCGGCGGAGACGGCTCCGTGTCACAAGCGGTTGCTACGGCAACCAGCAGACACAGCAAGCCGTACTGAAATCGGGACAAGCGCACCCTCGAAGCCGGAAGCGCTCGACGGAGGGAATGGAGGCGAGCGGAGATCAATCGGAACGCGCGGCCTTTCGCATCGAGCGCTTGTAGCGAATCAGGTCACGTAGAAAGGCCGGCTGGGCCGTGAAGTAACGGGCCAGCAGGCTCTTGTGGGCCAGATCTCCGAGGCCCACGATCCAGCGCAGCACGCCCGAAAACTCCTCGACCTGCTCCTCGCTCAGAAGCTTCGGCCCCCAGTGGGCCCCGACGACATTCCGGTATCCGGACTCGAGCACCCTTCGCAAGCAACTCTGGAAGCGCGGGAGGTCGCTCCACATCATCGGCATGTAGGCGAGGCAACCGATCCGGTCGATCAGGCCGAAGGAGAAGTAGTACAACCGCCCGAGAAAGGGCCGCCCCTTCTGGTTTGGCAGATTCGCCGCAAAGATGTCCTGAACGATGAGCAAGCCCGAGGGGCGATGCAGCAGCAGGACCTCTTCGAGGGCGGAACCGTCGACGAGAATCTCCTCGATCTCGTCGGAAAGAGCCGGCCCGTCTTCGGCCAGGATGCTATCGAAACGCAGGTGAGCGGCGGGAGGGTGGGTCAGGTGCCCGCGGCTTCCGAACACCTTGGCTCCCGGGAAACTCGCGGCCGATGACTCCACGTGTTTGCTGTGCGCCTTGCCCTGGACCGCCAGAGCCGTCACCGGACCGAGGGTGTCGATCTCCGTTCGAATCCCGGTCTCGTAGGGAAGTGGATTGACGATGACCAGCTCGCCCTTCTCGCTGCGAATAATCGTCGAGGTCGACTGGGACGGCAGGGAACATCCGCGCATCGGATAGTTGGCAGAGACCCGCCAGACCCGGCCGGGTACCACGTTGTGCAGCTTCTGCTCCGGCACGACGCAAGCCCATTCGTCGTCGCTGGGCAAGAGGAAGTCGAGGGGATGGCCGCCTTCTGCCAGGGCTCGCGCCCGGGCCAACGCCTCATCCGCGGCAGGGCTTTCCTCTGCCCGCAGCCGATACGCGTCGAGCAAATGACTGGCCGGAGTCTCGGGGTAACGCCTTACCAGTTCCCGGCACTGCTTCGCCACGTCGACCTGGATCAGATCGGACTGACTGATGCCCCAGACGATGCGCTGGGCACGTACAAAGAACTTGCGCGGCGAGCCTCCGAGGGCCTCTCGAAGACTTTCCTCATGAGTCCGGTCGAGGCCGGTCAAGACGATGGAGGGCGTCATCTGTAGAGCCTACCACCGGACATCGACGGTCGAGGCGGTCACTTTGCGAGCGCCTGATCAGTCGCCCGGCAATCGTCGGGACGCGACAACTCGACCTTTCTTGCCACGGGTACGGATCCGTAATGGGCATGGATACCGACTCACTCCCCTTTGCGGGCCGAACCGCTGGCCATCTCCCGGCGGCGACCTCATGTTCCTGAACAAATGCCTACCTTCGTTTCAACCCCCTGCTCTTGCGGTATCGCGATCGAAGGGCACCAGTGCGCACCGCTTCAGGACCCCGCTCTCGTCGAACTTCGGAGACGGGTCTGCGAACAACTCGCGGCGGGGCTGATCGAACTCCCGGTCGTCGCGGAGCTCGCGTCCCGGCTTCTGTGGCTGTCGTGTCA
>CAZBZH010000087.1:0-11183 GCA_964496265.1 uncultured Acidobacteriota bacterium
CCGGCAGCGACTGGAGCGAACGCGCCCCCAAGCTCGACCACTACCTGTCCCAACTCGCCGCCGACGGCTACTTCTCGGGAGCGGTACTGATCGCCGACCGGAGCGGCGTCAAGTACCGCAAGGCGGTCGGTCTCGCCTCCCGGGAGTTCTCGGCACCCAACACCCTCGAGACCCGCTTCGATATCGGCTCCTGCAACAAGGACTACACCCGTATCGCGATCCTGGCGCTGCGCGACCAGGGCAAGCTGTCCCTCGAGGACAAGGTCGGCCGCCACCTGCCGGACTACCCCAATGAGCGGGTGCGCAACGAGGTTACCGTCGGCCAGTTGCTCGAGCACCGTTCCGGGCTCGGCGACTACTTCACCGACGAGTGGTTCAAGACGCCGATGGGATCGCTGCGGGAGATCGAGGACTACATCCCGATCTGGGGACCCAAGCCGTTGCTGCATGAGCCCGGCAGCAAGGAGTTCTACTCGAACTACGGCTACACCGTGCTCGGCGCGATCATCGAGACCCTCAGCGGCGAACGTTTCGACGAGCACGTGGCCCGCACCATCTTCGAACCGCTGGGCATGACCCGCACCGGCTTCTTCGAGACCGACGCCGTGGTTCCCGACGTGGCGGTCGGCTACACCCACCTCAACTTCGACGGAAGCCGCCGGCAGCAGCCGGTCAAGAACATCTACCTGGAGCCGGCCAAGGGAGGCCCCTGGGGCAAGAGCTACGCCACTGTCGACGACATGCACCGCTTCTACAGCGGGATCATCGACGGTAAGCTGCTGAGCGGAGACTCGAACTTCCTCGCCGGCGGCTGGGATCGCGGCGGCATCGCCCTGGCCGGCGGCGGCCCCGGCCTGAGTGCGACGATGCTGCTCGACGGAGGGTACATGGTGATCGTGTTGGCCAATATGGATCCGCCGAGTTCGGAACTGCTCTCGGGCATCCTCGCCGAGGGGATCAAGCGATGAGCGGGGTGCTGCGCGGGGGAATTGCGGCGATCTTGCTGAGTGGCGCGCTCGCGGCCGCGTTGTCCCTTCCGGCTCACGGCATGATCATGCGCCACGACCTGGAGGGGGAGGCGGCCCTGGCCGACCCCGAGCGCTTCGCCGCCATCGGCAAGGTCTCGCCCGACGGTGAGGGGGTGCTGGTGGCGCCGAACTGGGTGCTGACCGCGGCCCACGTGGCGACCGGTGCGTCGCAGAAACGTCTGGCGGTGACCTTCGCCGGGGTCCGCTACAAGGTGGTCGAGGTCAAGGCGGTCGACGATCACCGGCCGGGGGATCGGGACCTGGCGTTGATGCGGCTTGAGAAGCGGGTGAGCGGCGTCGAGCCCCTGGCCATCTCCTACGCTCCGCTGACCGTCGGAACCGATGTCTGGCTTGCCGGCCGCGGCGACTTCGGCGACGGCGAGACAGGGGTGGTCGGCAACGACGGCAAGTTCCGCATGGCGACCAACCGGGTCTCGGCCCTGGGGGAACGCGGGATCGAGTTGCGCATGGATCCGCCGGGGGACGCCGCCACGCGGCTCGAAGGGGTCAGTGGACCGGGGGATAGCGGGACGCCCGCCCTGATCGAGCGGGAGGGCAAGCTGGTCGTCGTCGCCATCGGCAGCGCCGGTCTCAGCCCCAAGCCGGGCAAGTACGGCCAGTACGGCAGCCGCGACCTGTTCTCACCGATGGCGCCTCATCGGGCCTGGGTCGAGGGGGTCCTCGGCGCCCCGGGGGAAGGTGCTCGCTAGACGGCCGGTATGATGCTCCCGGGTTTCCGAGGGAGTGGGTCGTCGATGCTCGATTGGATTCGCCGCCACCCGGTGGCGAGCTATTGCCTGATGGTGCTGCTGCCGGTGCACCTGGTGCTCTGGCCGCTGCGCCTGGGCGGTGTTCCCGTCGAGATCCTCAAGCTGTTGAAGCTGCCCTTCGCGCTGCTCCCCACCGCGTGCGCGGTCCTGGTGACGCTCATCGCGGACGGAGAGGACAACGTTCGCGAGTTGTTCGAGCGGGCGTCGCGGCCTCGTCCGTCCTTGCGCTGGGTCCTTCTCGCGTTGACGCTGTTTCTGCTCCTCGCGGTGCTGGCCATGAGCGGGCGCTACCTGGCCGACGGATTCTTCCCTCCCGTAGGCGACTGGGGTGGCGGGCCGGAGGTGTTGATCCTCGCGCCCTTCCTCCTGCTGTTCCCGGGGATCACCGAGGAGTTCGGCTGGCGGGGCTTCATGCAGGCGCGGCTCCAACGTCGGATGCCGGTGGTGGCCGCATCCATCCTGGTCGGACTGACCTGGGGCGGCTGGCACGCCATGGACTTCCTGATGAACAACTGGACCAACGGCCCCGGCTACTGGGCGGGGTTCGCGGTCTACATCAGCGGAACATCGATGGTGATCGGCTGGCTGTTCATGCGCTCCGGCGGCAACATCGGCATCGCGATCCTGGCCCACTTCGGCGCCAACATCGTCAACTTCTTCACGCCGATGTGGGAAGACTACGACGGCAGCCTGCTGCCGGCGTTCCTGTTCATCGGATCGCTGTGGGGCACGGGCTTGCTGCTGGTCCTGCTCGATCCGCGGATGCGTCGAGCGGAGAAGGATTTCGCCAGCGAGAGGCTAGAGTCCGGAGAGGATCTCGCGTAGCGAGGCGGCCTCGGGGTGTCCCGGCGGCAGCATGGCCAGCGCCTGGGTGTAGTAGTCCCGGGCGGCGTCCGGTTCCGACAGCTTCAGCATGTAGATCGAGCCGAGGGTCATCGCCAGGTCCGGACGTGGTTCGCAGCGGAACGCCTGCCGGTAGTGCACGGCGGCCTCGCGGAAATCGCTCTCCTTGTAGGCCAGGCGTCCCAGCGCCTCTTCGACCCCCGGCGCGCAGGGGTTCAGCCGCAGCGCCCGGGCGAAGGCGTCGCGGGTCGCTTCCAGGTTGCCTTGCTGGAGCGCCAGCAGGCCGCGTTGGGTTTCCAGGTCCGGGTCCTCGACGCCGTACTCCGCCGCCTGGGCCACCAGCTGACGGGCGCCGTCCAGATCGTTGGTGCGGCGCAGGAAGCTGGTGAAGTTCAGGTAGGCCTCGGCGTAGCGCGGGTTGAGGCGCAGGGTCTCCTGGTAGGCGAGGCGCGCGCGTTGCTGCGCATCGGTGTCGTCGAGCGGTCGGCTGGCCAGGGCGTTGGCCAGGTTGAAATGGGCCAGCGGGTCTTCGGGACGCAGCTGGGTCGCCTGGGTCGCGGCTCCGATGGCCGCCTGGATCTGGCCCAGTCCGAGGTGGGCCTGCACCTTGGTCAGCAAGGCCTGCCCGTTATCCGGGTCCTCGGCGGTGAGCGGGGTCAGGATGTCGAGGGCCCCCTGAGAGTCGCCGGACTGCAGCAGGCGGCGAGCATCGTTGAGCCGTTTGAGGCGGCCGATGGCGACCTTGGGGTCGTCCCGCCCGTCCCCCCGATCCACATCCGATCCGTCGACGTAGCCCAGGGCCTCGAGCCGGGCCATGTGATCGTCATGGCCGGCGTCCAGCGGCGGACGTTCGGGGCGGTCGTCGCCGACCAGTTCGGCCAACCGCCGGGAGAGGATCCCCGCATCCTGACTGCGCATGGCGATCAGGTTGGTCTCCTCTCCGGGGTCGGTGCGCAGGTCGTAGAGCTCCGCCTCGGGGGCATCGATGTACTTGAAGCGTCCGTGAACCAGCGCCCGCAAGGGGGACCAGCCGAAGGCGAAGTTGGGGAAGAACGACTCGAGTTCGTAGGCGCGCTTGGATCCCTTACCGTGCAGGGTCGGCACCAGCGACGTTCCGTCCAGCCCCTTGGGACTGTCGACGAGCAAGGTCTCGAGCAGGGTCGGCGCCAGATCGACCAGCCCCACGTTCTCGGACACGACCTTGCCCGAGGGAATCTTGTTGCCCGCCAGGATCAACGGCACGCGCTGGGTCGCCTGGTAGACGAACACTCCGTGGCTGTCCTCCTGGTGTTCCCCCAGGCTCTCGCCATGGTCGCCGGCCACCGCGATGATCAGCGGACCCGAGGAGGCCAGCACCTTGTCCCGCAGCAGGCCGAACTGGGCGTCGACGAAGGCGATCTCCCCGTCGTAGGGCCGCCCCTCGGCCTCACTACGGTAGGGCTCCGGCGGCACGTAGGGCAGGTGTGGATCGAAGTAGTGGACCCAGAGAAAGAACGGGGGCTTCAGTTCACCGAGCCGGGCGAAGACCGCCTCGTTGGTCTGGCTGGCGGCGCGCTCCTCGTAGTTGAACGCTCGCCGGTCGCCGACCCGGACCGTGTCGTCGTAGATGCGAAAGCCGCGATCGAGTCCGGTGCGCCGGTCGAGAACCGCCGCCGAGACGAAAGCCGCCGTGTCGTAGCCGGCCCGCTGGAAGGACTCGGCCAGGGTCGAGACGTTCTCGACCAGCTTGAACGAGTTGTCCCGTACTCCGTGGTGGCGGGGGACCAGGCCGGTCAGCATCGTGGCGTGGCTCGGGACCGTCAGCGGCACGGGGCTGAGAGCGTTGTCGAAGCGCACCCCCGCCCGGGCCAGGGCGTCCAGATTGGGAGTGCGGGCCTCGGCGTAGCCATAGGCGCCCACCCGGTCGGCGCGAATCGTATCGATGGTCACCAGCAGCAGGCTGGGACGTGGATTCGCCGCCGCGGGCTTGGCCGCCTCACCCTTCGGAGAGTCGGACGGTTGCGCCAGCGACGGGCTCCCGGCGCTCAGGCCCAGCAGGAACGTCAGCACCAGCGCGCGTAGGGGGATCGAGACACACTTCATGCACGACAGCATATTCAAAGCCCGTGCCGCCGCCACTCGACGCCCCGGAAGGCATCGCCGCGGCAGGTGCGCACCGCCGCCCGGCCCCGCAAACTCAATGCTGGTGAGGGTTTCCGCCGAGAGCCGTCGTCGACGGACCGGATTGCAGTCGTCACGTCCGCAGGCCGATGAGACGGTGCAATGTGCACCGACCGCCTCAATCTGCGACAGATCCGAGGGGCAACAAAAAAGGGCCCCGGTTGCCCGGGGCCCTTGGCAGAGGTTTGAGTGGCCTCGGGGCTACGGCGCTTCGTTGCCGCAGACGTCTGCCGGGACAACCGTGTAGAAGCGGTTGACCGGCAGCCCCAACTCGTTTTCGTCGTCGAAGAAGGTACCGGTGACCGTGCCGATCTGGGTGAAGCCGCCGCTGGCGTCATCGGAACGGTAGACGTGGTACTGGCCGGCGTTGGCCGCCGCCGACCACGAGATGCGAACGTGGGCGTCGTTGATGTTGTCGACGATCACGCTGTCTCCGATGCCGCCGGGCACCGGCTGGACCGACTCGTCACGGGCCATCGCGTAGACCAGGTTCTGGTCCTCGACGCCGTTGTTGTTCGGTCCGATATCGCAGGTCTCGTTGCTCTCCGCCCGGACGACGTAGAACAGGTCGACGTCGAGGGGGGCGCTGGTGTCGCTGTAGGCGGTGTCGGTGACTCCCGAGGCGATCTGGTTGCCGGGGCCCGGAGTGAATCCGGGAGTGGTCGAGCGGTAGACGTTGTAGCTACCGCCGGTGCCGCTACCGAAGCCCGGAGCCGGGTTCCAGCTGAGGGTCACGCCGCCGCCGGCGCAACCGTCGACATCCACCGCCGAGGCGACGCCGTCGAAGGTCGGGATGCCGATGCAGCCGCCGCAGGCCTCGAACTCGGGCTCATCGGCGTCGCGCACGACGAAGCGGTCGATGTTCCAGCCGGCGTCGTTGCCGCCCAGCAGGCCGGGCGCCTGACGGAAGCGGATCTGCAGGCCGCCGCCGACGAAGGGAGTCAGGTCGTAGGTCTCGAAGGACCAGCTGCTGTCCTCGTTCCCCAGGTTGCTGACGTAGACCACGTTCCAGCTACCGCCTCCGTTGGTCGAGGCTTCCAGGTAGGCCGGGGTGGTCGGTGACGCATTGAGCCAGCGCCGGACCTTCAGCTCCATGTTGGTCACGCCGCTGGTGCTGATGGTCGGGCTCACCGCGGACTCGTTGCTGCCCGACTCGTAGTCGCCGGGTACGGAGCCCTGACCCGAGAGGTCGTGGCCCAGCACCTGCTGTCCGGCGAAGGCCGCGGCCGGATCGCCGGGGGAGGTGCCGAGACCCTGGGGCTCGCCGATCTCCCATTCGCCCTCGAGGGTCCAACCCCCGTTGGACTCGAAGCCGTCCTTGTAGATCGCGCCGCCGATCTGGAAGCCGTTGAGCACGTAGGGCGCTCCGTCGGCATCGGCCACGCTGACGTTTCCGTAGCGGTCGGTCGCCGTGACCCGGAAGTAGACCTCGCCGCACTCCAGCAGCGGGCCGAAGGTGGCGGTGTGGATCGTCGACAGGGTCGTGGAGTCGATCACGTTCCCCAGGGCAGGGGTGGTACCCCACTCGAAGGTCACGGTGGTCAACTCGCTGGTGTTGACCCGGACGCCCGCCGCCTCGTCGCCGGCGTCGACCTGGGTGATTTCGATGAAGTTGGTTCCGACGCAGTCGGCCAGGGCGTTGACGAACTCGATGCCCGGTTCGCCGAAGCCTTCATCCTGGTCGACGTACTTACCGGTGAGGGTGTCGCCGTCGACCATCTGCAGGATGCCGTCGCCGGGGATCGCCGGGCCGTTGGCGGTCAGGATCGTGCCCTGGAACTTCGAGGTATTCGGTCCGGTCTCGGTCAGCAGCAGGAACTCGCCGCCGGACTCGGTCGTCGAGGTGACCTCGATGGTCACCGTGTCGGCGACGCCGCTGTCGACGTTGAGATCGATATCGACGACCTCGAAGGGCAGGCTGTCCCCGTCACAGGAGACGGTGGGGCTCTCGACGGAGATCTGGCCGTTGCTGCAGGCCTGCAGTCCGTCGCCGAAGTCGCCCAGGGTCTCGAACTTGAAGTAGGTGCCGAAGTTGTCGTTGACGGTGACGTTCCCCGGCTCGTCGCCGCTGCGCAGCGAGTAGAAGTAGGTGGTGCACTGCTGGAGACCGCTGATGGTGACCGAGTGCGAGGTGGTCAGGCCGGTGGTGCTGTCGATGTTGCTCGGAGGCGTGGTCTCGCCCCAGGTCAACTCGGAGGTGGCTTCCTCGTCGGTGAACCAGACGATGGTGGCCTGCACGTCGGTGACGTTCTGTTCGTCGTTGTCGAAGATGATCGGGCCGACGCAGTCGGCGACCGCGGAGGTTTCCCGCAGCAGGCCGGCGCCGCCCTGGCCGTCGTCGGCATCGGTGTAGCGGGCGGTGATCGAATCCGAATCCACTACCTGCAGCAGGCCGTCGCCGTTGACCGTCGGGTCGGAGGTCAGCTGGATCGTGCCGGTGAAGCGGGCCGAGCCGGGCTCGGTTTCGTTCAGCGTCAGCATCTCCGGCGTGCTCTCGCTGTCGGAGAAGATGGTGACGTCGACCGTCGACGAGCCGGTGTTGGCATCGTTGACGGTGATCGTGACCTCGAAGCCGCAGTTGTACTCGGCGCGGTCGAGGCGAATCGACCCGGCGAAGGGCTGCGGGGTGATCGCGGCGCAGTTGGAGACCGGGCTCTGACACGCCGGGTTCGAGCCGACCGCCTGGACGCGGTAGAAGAACTCGAAATCATTGGGCAGTTCGTCGTCGACCCAGTTGGCGGTCGGCGCCGGAACTTCCTGCACGATGTTCTGGGAGTAGCCGGTGCAGCCGACCTCGGTGCGCATCACCAGGTACTGGGCGGCGCCGTCGACCGGGTCCCAGCTGAGGCTCGCGGAGTTGGAGCCGGCGGTGCCGGTCAGCACCGGCGCGTCGATGGTCGGGCAGGAGGAGGTGCTCTGGTTCTCGGGGTCGCTGGCTTCGCCGCAGGCGATGTTGTGCCGGTCGAAGGCGGCGAAGATCGCGGCGCCGTGGGGCGTTCCGTTGCTCAGGTCGCCGTCGTCATCGTCGGCCACCATCATCTGCATAAACCAGTTGCCCGCGCCGCAGCCGTCGGAGTCGGGCAGCGTGCAGTTGTAGATGTTGCCGCCGGAGCCGAGGCGGGACGAGTACCAGAGGTGCTCGGCCAGCTGCCAGGAGGACACCGGGTCGATGCCCATGGCCGGCAGGTCCCGGGTGGCCAGATCGTAGATCGATTCCGACGAAGGGTAGGACTCACAGTGCACGGCGCGTCCGCAGGGAGCGCTGCCGCCGCCGCAGTTGTTCTGGACGAACACCGCCGGGGTCGCCGGCGTGTTCTCCTGGCGCGCACCCCAGTCATGGTCGCGGATGCCGGTGCAGTCGAGGCAGGCATCGCCGTAACCGGAGCAGTTGACGCCGGGGCGGAAGCCGGGTCCGACGCAGGACTGCCGCTCCATCAGGATCGCCGCCACGTCGGCGTAGGATTCCGACGAGTTGTCGAAGCCGCCGCCGTCGTTGGAGTCGAGGCCGTGGCCGTACTCGTGATGCACGACGCCGCCCAGCTCGCCGGTGTTTCCGCAGCCGCCGCCGGACGTGTAGAAGTTGACGTTGCCGTTCCAGGTGGCGTTGCAGTTGTTGTTGATGTTGACGTTGGCGTTGAGCTGGTTGTTCAGCCAGGTGCGGGAGGGCAGGTAGTAGCGGCCCTTCTCCTTGATGCGATTCAGGTGGTAGTAGTTGTCGCGGCCGGCGTGGGTGTTGCCGCCGCTGGAGCCGTCGGGGGTCGCGCAGTCGGTGCCGCCGCTGGAGCCCAGGTCGAGGTCGTTCTCACAGACCGTGCTCTCGCTGGTGCCGCCGCAGTTGTCGCTGATGTTGACGTACTGGCCGCTCAGGGTCGTCGTCGACGTGCCGCCCACCGGCGAGCAGTCGTACATGCCCATGTCGTTGGTCGTGATGTTGTTGCCGTCGATGCTGATGTCGGCGTAGGGCATCGGGTAGTCGATCTGTTCGTTCCCCACGTAGCCGTTGCCGTCATTGCTCTCGGGGTGCACGCCACCCTTGACCTGGTGGTACTTGGTGTTGTCGTAGAAGGTCGTGACCTTGCCGTTGACCGCGTCGACCTTGGCCATCCAGGTTTCCATCTCCCCCTCGATGCGGAAGGAGAAGTTCCAGACCAGGTCGTGGGTGAAGCCGCGGCCGACGACGCCGTCGTAGGCGCGGCCGGTTTGCCCGGCGGGCGGCCGGGTGGTCAGTACCAGCTCGGGGTCGACATCGTCGATCATGGCGTCGGAGTTGCCCAGCCCCAGGTAGTCACGCAGTTTGTTCCGGGCAGCGTCGGCGTCCAGCGCCGCGGCGGGGACCGGGGGCGTCGGGGCCCAACGCTCGGCGCCGAAGGAGATCAGGTTGCCCTTGACGATGTAGAAGCGGACCCGCTGCCCCTCGACCCGCACGCCGTTCAGCATGCGGTCGAACAGCAGGATCCAGCGCCCCTCGGCCATCCGGCCCGAGGCCTCGTTGAGCACCATCTCGCCTTCGGACATGCGGGTGATCAGGCCGTTTTCGCGAATGAAGTTGCGGATGTCGGCCTCGATCTCCTGAACGGAGCCGGGCTCTTCGGCGGGGTCGTAGATCGAGACGCCGGCACCGCGCACCAGGAGCGGTGCGCCGGAGCGGCGGTCGAGGCTGACATTCCAGCCTTCACCGTACTTGGCGCGGAACTCCCGCCAGCCTTCCCGCAGGTCGGCGAAGTCGGCGGACTTGTCCGGGTTCTCGGCGATCTGGCCCAGTTGCCAGGCCGGGTCTTCGATTTCCAGGCCGCTGAAGCGATGGACCGGCTCGTGAACCACCGCGGCCAAGGCCAGGCCAGTGAACAGGGCGAGAGTCGCCATGGCGAACGCAAGGCGTCCGCCGGAACGCAGTTTCATATCAGCCCCCCAGCAAATGAACGCGTTTCGGAGTCATTCGTAAAATTATTGCTCCTGGACTATCGAGCGAAGTCCCGGGTCCGTCAATCGATTTCTTGTCCGGTTCTCCTCGTGGCGGAGGCGGATTTTCGGGCTTAAGTGCCTATTTGTCAGTCGTTTCGGGCGAGGGGCGGCCGTCTGGCGCCGAAGTGCTAGCATCGTCGGGTTATGCGCATCTTCATCGTCGGGGCCGGCGAGGTCGGGTACCACATCGCCTCGTCTCTGGTTCGCGAGGGACACGACCTGGTGGTGGTCGAGCGGGACGAGGAACGTGCCCGCCGACTGCACAAGGAACTGGACGTCCTGGTCGTGACCGGCGACGGCTGCGACGCACGGGTACTGAAGCAGAACAACATCCGCGACGCGGCGCTGTTCTTCGCCGTATCCAACGACGACGCCTCGAACCTGCTGGCGGCCGCCACCGCCCGGCGCCTGGGGGCCGGCAAGTGCGTGGTGCGGGTCGGCCGGGCCTTCCACGGCCTCAACCCGCTGATCACCGACGATGACAAGATCCTGCCGCTCTATCCCGAGCGGCTGGTCGCCGAGGAGATCCACGCCCTGACCCGGGTTCCCGGGGCCAGCAAGGCGCACTTCTTCGCCGACGGCAAGCTGGTGCTGGTCAAGGTCCGCCCCTCGCTAAAGGCGGACATCTACGGCCGGCCGCTCAAGGACATCCACGGCCCCGAGGGTTGGATCCTGACCGGGATCTACCGGGCCGACGGTCTGCTGATCCCCCGCGGCGACACGGTGTTGCGCGGTGGCGACGTGGTCTACGCCGTGGGGCGCGCCGATAACGTGCCCGAGTTCATGAGCTCGATCGGCATCGAGGCCAACCCGACCCGTCGGGTGGTGATCGCCGGCGGCGGACAGGTCGGCTTCTGGCTGTCCAAGCTGCTCTGTAGCGACACCATCGACGTCACGGTGATCCAGCGCGGGGCCCAGCGCGCCTACGACCTGGCTACCGAGGTGCCCAAGGCGCTGGTGCTGCGCGGCAACGCCACCGACCCCGAGATGCTGCGGGAAGCCCGGGTCGGCGAGGCGGACTACTTCATCGCCGCGACCCAGGATGACGAGGCCAACATTCTCTCCTCGCTACTGGCCCGGGAACTCGGCGCCAAGCATGAGGTGACCCTGTTCCACCGCCGGGAGTTCCGCGAGGTGCTCTCGGCGATCCGCATCGACCTGCCGATCTCCCCGCGGGTGATGATCGCCGGCAGCATCCTGCGGATGGTCCACGGCAACGAGATCGTCAATCTCGACCTGATTGAAGAAGGGGACGCGGAGGTCGTCGAGTTCGGGGGGCCCGCCGGCGCCCGGGGGCCGGCACGAACCGCGTGGCTTCGATCGCCTTGAGGGCCGTTTCGCGCAGGCCCTCCTTATCCATCGAGATGAACCACTGCGGGGTATTGCGAAAGATCAGCGGCGCCTTGGACCGCCAGGAATG
>CAZBZH010000088.1:0-11134 GCA_964496265.1 uncultured Acidobacteriota bacterium
CGCCTGTCCGGGTCCGCCGCGCTGGTGGCGATGCTCCGCTCCGCCGGCAGAAAGGGGTTGATGTTGCTCTGCTTGGTCCAGGTGGCGCCGCCGTCCTCGGATTTCCACACGTCGCTGGCGGCGAACCCGTAGGCGGCCAGATAGACGGTGCTCGGCGTCCCCGGCCGGTACTCCAGATCACGGGTGTCGGTGGTGAACACCTGGCTGTGGGTCGCGAAGCCGTCGGTGGTGCGGTAGACCCCGACGCTGGTCGCGGCCAGCAGGGTGCCCGGCGCCGACGGATCGATCAGCAGGTCGTAGACCCGGATCGCCGCGGTGTAGTCGAAGGTCAGCGAGGTCGGGTTCCAGCTCGCGCCTCCGTCGGTGGTCTTGTAGATCCCGGCGCTCTGGGGTCCGTACCAGACGTGGTCTCCGAGCACCGCATAGATGGTGTCCGGGTTCGACGGGTCCACCGCCAGGTTGCTGACGCTGACGAAGGGCAGGCTGTCGGAGATCGGCACGTAGCTGGCGCCGCCGTCGACGGTCTTCCACACCCCTCCGCGCGGCGCCGAGACGAAGAAGATGTCCGGGTCGGTCGGATGGAACGCGATGTCGGTGGTGCGGCCCATTCCGTCGTAGCCGCCGACGGCGCTGGTCTGGGTCACGTTGACCCAGTCCACCTGGGGCAGCGTACCCGCGGAGCTCTTGCGCAGGCCCGAACGGGCCTGCATCAGCGGGCCGTAGAGCGCGTTGAGATCGGGGTAGCTGCCGTCGGGGTTGACCCGGTCTTGCCAGTACCACTTCCAGCGCTGGTACCGGGCCTCGATGCCGTCGATGCCTCGCTCGTCGGTCTGCCCCAGAGTGCGGTAGCGGGCCAGCAGGGGCTCGACCTCGTGCACCGTGACCTTGAAATTACTGCTCCGAAAGACCGCCTGTTTGATCGCCGCCTCGAGCTCGAGGCGCTCCGAGGCCACCGACGCGCGCACGCCGGTGCCCGCGGGCAGCAGCAGGAACGCGCAGACAAGGGTCGCCATCAGGCGAAGGGCCGGACGTCGCATGGATCTCCCCCGAGAGTCGTTGGGCCGGGTGCCGAGCCGGATCGACACACTCCGATGCTACTTACCCCGAGAACTCCCGGGTCGCAAGGCCGGGGAGCCCGGGCAACCGGCCGACAACCCCGAATCTGCGGACGGGCGGCCTAGGGTACGGCGACGGAGGGAATCCGGGGCTCGAAGTGGGGCGTCCGGGCCCATTCCGGCAGCATTTCCCCGGCCACCCGGAGCTCGATCCCACGCACCCGGGCGGTCTGCACCGTCTCCCCGCTGGCCTCGTCGACACGACGGGTGAACCGGGGCATCAGCACGCCGCGCTCGAGTGCCCACTCCCCATGTTCGGTGTACTGGGCGATGGGAGTGGCGTCCATATCCGGATGTAGCGCCGATACCTCGGAAGAACGAACCACCAGATGGCTCTGCCGGTCGATCCGTAGGCGGCGGGTGAAGCCATCCTTCTCCACGGCGTCGACCAGCCAGTAGTTCCCGGCGCTTGCCTCATCGGACTGGACCAGCGATAGCGACACATCGTGGGCCGGCCACTCGTGGAGACCGTAGAGATTGCCGAGTACACCGCGCCGCAGCGCGGCCTCCCCCTCGACGCTCAGAGAGCGCACCTCTCCACCGGCGCTCCACTGCCAGCCCCCCTCGGGACCGAGCGCCTCGACGAAGACCAGGGTTTCTCCGTCGTAGATATCGACCCGCATATGACCGTCGCGGGTCGCGACGTAGACTCCGTGCACCGAGAAGGTCGGCTCCTCGATATCGACCCTGAGCCGCAACGCGTGGACCGACTCGATGGCCTGCTTGCCGCCCCGGGCCTCGGAATGGAGTTCGAGAACGTGGTCCAGATCGACTGGACTTCCCGGACCGGGTGAACCGCCGGAACCGGAACAGGCGCAGAGACACAGACCGAGCAGCCATACGAGGGTCGGGCGCATGGAGACCTCCCTGGAGTCAGGATCTCCATAACGCCGGAACGGGGGTGGGGTTAGCGACTAGTTGAGTTCGCCGTCGATGGGCGCTTCGAGACCGACCAGTTCCGCCTCGTACTCGACCTCGGAGAAGACCTTGCGGCGGCGGAGCCATTGCAGCCACGCGCGCCGGTCGATGTTCTCGTTGAACCGTTCTTCATGGAAGCGGTCCTTGAGAAAGTCGTTGCGCCGGTCGAACAGCTCCTGGACGAAGTCGTCGACCTCCTCGCTCGAGGGCTTCTCGCGGAACAGCGCCAGCTCCTCGTCCTTGTCGGTCTCGATCACCAGGAAACGGCGGGCGGTCACCACGTGGAAGAGGAAGAAGATCGCCGACGAGGCGAGCATCACGCCGAACCAGCGCCAGCCGTCGTAGGCCCCGAAGAGGGATGCGAACAGGAAGACCACCGCCAGATTGCGGGTGATCACGTGCATCCCGTAGTTCGGCTGGAGCTTCTCGCTGCGGAACGAGACCTTGGGACCGATGTCGCCGTAGGGGAAGTCCACGGTGCGCTGCTCGGTGCGGCTCTCGATGATGAGCTGCACGTGGTCGTCGCACAGAGAGACCCGGCGGTTCTCCAGAATGCCCTTCTGCCTCAGCACGTTCTCGGCACGGCTCATACGCGGCTCCACGGCGATCGGTCGACCCGGGAAAAGCTTACCAGCAGCGGCCCGTTTGCGCCGAAAACAGCCCAAGCCACGGCAATACCGGGAGATCGACGCCACGGGCGGATCCCCTTGAGCCTCGCGCCCGGGAAACCCATCTTGGGGGTAGGAGGCATGGGATGGATCTCTACGATGCGATCGAGCTGGAAGATGCCGCGGTGGTCAAACGAGCGATCGCCGACGGGGCCGACGTCAACGATCGGGACTTCGACGAACGCCAGGCGACACCGCTGGAGTTCGCCTGTGAGCGCGGCCACGCCGGGGTGATCGACGTGTTGCTCAAGGCCGGGGCGGCCCCCGACGGCTGCCTGTTCCAGTCCCCGATCATCGCCGCGACTTACCACGGGTTTACCCGGGTCGTGAAGCGCCTGCTCGCCGCCGGCGCCGATCCCGACGGCCGGGATGAAGAAGGGATGACGGCGATCTCCGCCGCCGCCTACTTCGGATTCAAGGACATCGCCCGGATGCTGCTCGAGGCCGGTGCCGATCCGTCGATCGCCGATGTCGACGAGGGGCGGACCGCCTTCGATGCCGCCGAGGAGAAAGGCCGCGGCGAACTGGCGCGGTATCTGGCCGACCCCGGCGCTTTCCCCGCCGATCATCCGTTCTGGCAGGACGCCGGGGAAGCTTCCCGGCGCGCCCGGGCCGAACGCCGGCGAGAGCTGAAGGAAGAGAAGCAGTTCGTCCGGACCGAGCGGGACAGCTCCGGCCACGCCCGGGGTATCGACGCCGAGATCTTCCCCGAAGGGGGCGTGGTCAGCCGCTCCTTCGACAGCGTCTGCGGCAGCGGCGATCTGGAGGTCGCTCGCCGGATGCTCGACGCCGGGCTCGACGTGGACTGGCGCTTCATGAAGGTCGGCCCGACCGGCCTGATGGCGGCAGCGCGCAGCGGACGGCTGGAGGTCGTCCGGTTGCTGCTGGAGCGGGGCGCCTCGGTCGATCTCAAGGATCCTCGGGGGCAAACCGCCCTGCACTATGCGCTGATGGACCCCTCGGCGCCAAAGCATGGAGACGTGGTCGCCTGCCTGCTCGAGGCGGGTGCCGACCCGGGCATCGCCAGCGACGAGGGCTGGACCCCGATGCGTCGGGCCGAGCGCTGGAACGCCGACGACATCGCCGAGATGCTGGGCAACGCCGGCGCCGGCCGCTAGCGGCCCTCGGAGAAAGCGAAAGCCCGGCAAAGGCCCCCACTTCCGGTCCTTCCTGGCGTATAAAGAGGGCTCCGAAACGCGCTTCCGACACCTGATTCATTGGGGGGAAACATGGGTGTCCACCGTCTCGCCGTCTGTGCCCTGTTTTGTGCGACGCTGATCGTTGCCTCGCCCGGCGGGGCCGCCTCTTCGCCGGAAACCGGGCATACCGCCTTCCTCAGCCCACACTTCCAACCGATCCTGGTCGCCGGCTCCAGCGTCTACGTGACCAACACGCCGGAAGGCACCGTCGACGTGATCGACGTGGCGAGCAATCAGGTGGTGGAGCGCATCCCGGTGGGCATCGACCCGGTCACCCTCGCGTTCCGTCCCGACGGACTGGAGCTCTGGGTCTCGAACCATGTCTCCGACTCGATCAGCGTGATCGATACCGACGCCGCCAGCGCGACCCACCATCAGGTGATCGCCACGATCCAGGACCTCGACCCGCTGACCCGCCGGACCCTGTTCGACGAGCCGTCGGGCATCGCCTTCGCCGACAACACCAAGGCCTACGTTGCCCTCTCCTCGCAGGACCAGGTCGCGATCGTCGACGTGGCCACACGGTCGGTCACCGGCCACCTGCAGATCACCGCCCAGGATCCCCGGGCGCTGGCCGTTCACGGCAACCGGCTCTACGTGCTCCCCTTCGAATCCAACAACAAGACCCAGCTCTCGGGCTGCGTCGCGCCCGGCCTCGACCCCCTCTGCACCTTCAACGCCGTGGCCAACGTGCTCGAAGAGAACGACGTGCTGTCCGAGGGTTACGTCTCGAACCTGATCAAGGAACCGGATGTGCCCGACCGGGACATGTACGTGTTCGACACCCTCAACGATCATCTGGTCGAGACCGTCGATACCCTCGGCACCCTGCTCTACGGCATGACGATCGACTCCCAGGGCAAGATCTTCGTCGCGCAGACCGACGCGCGAAACGACGTCAACGGCCTGACCGGCACCGCGGACCATGGCCTGGATGAACTGGAGAACCGGGCGTTCCTCAACCAGATCACCGTGGTCGACGGCTGCCCGGCCGGCCCCTGCGGCGCCCCGGCATTCTTCGACCTGGAGCCGCTGCCCCCCACCGACCCCGCGCCGGGCATGGCGCTGGCGACGCCGTTCGGAATCGACATCAGTGACGACGACTCCATCCTGGTGCTGACCGCGGCCAGTTCCCACAAACTGTTCACCGTCGACGCCGCCAGCGGCGCGGTGCTCGGCCGGGTGACCGTCGACTCGGTTCCCCGCGGCGTGGCCGTCGAATCGGACCTCAATGGCGCCCCCACGGTCGGCTGGGTGCTCAACGCCGTGGCCAACAGTGTGTCCCGGGTCGATCTCTCGACGCCCGCCAGTCCCACGGTGGTGACGACCATTCAACTGCAGGACCCGACCGACCCGACGCTGAAGCTCGGTCGACGGCTGTTCAACGACGCCGACGCGTCGAGCACCGGCACCTTCTCCTGCGGAAGCTGCCACCCCGATGGGCACACCGATCAGTTGCTGTGGGTCCTGGACACGCCCAAGTGCAATACCTTCCCCCGGCCCAGCGGCCCGGGCTGCGATCAGATCGTCGCCCGCTCGACCATGCCGATTCGCGGCCTGCGGGAGACCGAGCCCTATCACTGGGACGGCATCCCCGGCGACCCCTACGGCGGCAACAACACCGCCGCCGTGTTCGGCGACGTCCCGCCCAACTGCGACGCCGCCGATCCGTTGACCTGTGCCCGCAACCTGATCGACGGCGCCATGGCCTCGACCATGTGCGACCAGGGCAACTGCCCGCAGAACGACGAGGGGCTGGACGGGCTGTTGACCGGCGCCGAACGGGACGCGTTGTCGGAGTTCATCCTCAGCGTGCCCTACCCGCCGGCGCGAGACCGGGCCTACGACAACGAGCTGAGTGCCCAGGCGCTGACCGGCTTCCAGACCTTCCACGTCGATGAGGATCCGGATTGCGGCAACTGCCACCGCATGCCCTTCTGGGTCAGCACCGGCACCTTCGGCACCGGGATGGACGCTCCGACCTGGCGCGGCGCCTACGACCGCTGGCTGCTGCTGCCCCAGGGCCGGCTGAACATCCTCGATATCCAGAACGTGCTGGAGACCGACATCCAGACCCACGGCTTCGTCGAGCGCACCATGTGGGGCATCGCCGGCACGACCGACGAGATCTGGCAGATGGTCGAGGAAGGCAGCACCGGTCACTCCGGCTCGATGGCCCGCACCTTCACCCTCAACAGCTCCACCGCCAGCCTGCCGGAAACGGCGGACCTGCTCGATGCCCTGGAACGCTCGGCGAGCTTCGGCGGAATCGTGCTCGAAGCCGAGGGGGTGTTCCTCGACGGCGCCAACGCCACGCCGGTGGAGCTGCAGTTCCGGGATCCCTTCGACGTACTGAAAGAAGGCACCTACGTCGACCGCCAGGCTACAGGCACCAGCTACACCCGTGCCGACCTGATCGCCCAGGCCGGCGCCGGCACCTTTGTCGGCACCTTCATCGGCCGTCCCGGCAAGGATGCCCTGCCGACCCGGCTACAGCCGGCGCTGTGGACCCTCTCGGCGCTTCATGCCCAATCGGGCCAGCAGGTGTTTCCGTCGCTGTCCGGTGGCACCACGACCATGTTGATGAGCGGCCGCCACGTCGACCCCGACGCCCGGCTGGTCGTCGACGGGGTCCACGTGCCGGGTACCCTGGCGTGTGAGACCGGCGGCACCCTGCCCAACTGCGACGGAGAGACCATCGAGGTGCGGCTGGCCTCCCTGCCGGACACCACCGGCATGCACATGCTGCAGCTTCAGAACCCCGACGGGCTGTTCTCCAACGACTTTATCTTCTTCTCGGAGACGGCACCCAACGGCTGCGTCGAGGCGGTCTTCGGCCTGCTGTCGGAACTGCGCAGCGACGGCGATTTCTCCCGCTCGACCTGCCTGGGCAACTTCGAGGACAACGAGAGCGTGAATCTGGCGGTGCCGACACCGCCGGCGAACTTCGGCTACTACCACCTGTTCCGCAACGACTGCGAGAGCGAACCCTACGGCCGCGCCGAGCTGGACGCCGGGCCGCAGTGTCCCTAGGCGGCGTTACTCGCCGTCGGCGCTGAAGCGCAGGGTCGTCCCGGCGGGAATCGTCACCCCGTCGACGTGACCGCTGGTCAGCGGTTCGTCGACGACCACGTGGAAGTGGGTGCTCGCCCCCTTGTGGGTGAACACCCCCTGATGTTTCTTCGAGAAGAAGCCCACCAGTTTGCCCCGGGTCTTGCCGGCTTTCTGCCGGATCGAGGCCTCGAGGTGATCGTGATGGGAGCTCCCGCCCCCCTCCAGCCTGGCCCCGTCGATCACGTGCCAGCTCAGGTTCTCGAGATCTCCCTCGGCGTAGACCGCGAATGCCTCGGCCTTGATGCCCGCCTGGCGGGCCAGGCGCTCGATCTCGGCGTCGAGCTTCTCGAAGGGAATCGCCGTGTCGATGGTCACCGGCACCCAGCGCTCCACCGAGGACATCACCAGCAGAGCCGCCGACTCGTCGCTGCGGCTGACCACCGTGTGACGCACCGCATCCCCCTCGGCACGGGCGAGATGAAGCCGACCGCCGACGATGGTGATCTCACCCCGTAATCCGGAAAGGGCTCCCACGCCGAACAACCGGCTGTCGGGAAGATGCTCGGCAAGGTCGACCTGGGGACCGATGGAGCCCTGATGGAACATGCCCCGCAAAGAGCCGAAGACCTGAATATCGGACGATCCCGCAACAACTGGCAAGCTCAGGGCGACAACCAACAAGGGCCACAACAGCGCCACGGCACGACTCATCGAAACCTCACGAAGGGTACGGTCGGAGATCCGAGCTTACGGCGGAACAACCCGGGGTGGCAACCCGCGCCACGCATCGGAGTTGGCGATCCAGGTTTGACGCGCACGGAGGGCAAGCCGATCCATACCGGAGACCACATCTTGCAGATCGGCGTCCGGCAGTGGGACCAGCAACGCCGCAACGTCAGTATTGCTGACACACCCGAAGCTTTCAAAGATACGTCTGGTCGAACGGCCGTTTCCAGCCACCCAGACCTCGACGCAATGCTGCGTTGCCGAGAGTTCCCAGCGATTCCCCGGCACAGGCGAAACGACGGTATCCCTGGACCGCTCCCACACAATGTTCGGATCCCCTCGGAGCAGGGCGCGCACCTGTCGTTCGGCGAAGGACACCTGAGGCATCTCGACCGGCAAGCCGGCTCGTCCGAAAGCGTTCCAGGGATGAAGCCCCCAACACAGCGCTGCATAGGCAACGAAACACGCAGCGGCAACCGCCCAGCTCGTGCCTCCCACCATGGGCCAGAGCAATATCCGACGAGGTGAATGGAAAGAACGATGGCGGCGCCCGATGTTCACGGCCATCCCCTCGCACCCGATCGCCGAGGCGTCACCGCGCAGTTTGATCCAGCGCCCGCGATACCGAAGGACTCGATGACCCACGCTGTCCTACGGCACGCCCCAGAAGAGGCGTCGCGCCGCTCGCTCGCCGCACTTCTGGTACGCGTGGTAGGCCGCGCCGGCCTGATCGAGCACCTTCACGGTGTCGCCGGTTTCGACCCAGGCACGAATCGCCGCGTCGAGGATCTTCTTCTGCACCGACTCCGGAATCGGGTCGGTGGTGAGCAGCACCGGGTGGGCGCCGACCTCGCGGAAGTGCTCGGTGAAGTAGTCCTTGCTCAGACAGGCCAGCACCATCCCGGCGCGTGGTTTTGCCCCGGGGTGCGGGCCGACCCGCTGAATCGTGTGATCCATCAGGCCGTTGTGCCCGACCCAGACCAGCAAATGCGCCTCGCCGCCGGCCCGCAGCGTCCGCGATTCTTCGCCCTGTGCGAGTTGCACCTCCTCGGCGTCACGGCCCGATGAGATCGCCAGGTAGCGCTCCAGCGCCTGTTTCATCCGGTCGCCACGCCAGGCGTCGGCGACGATGTACACGTCGACCGGCTTGCCGGCACGGGTCAGGGTGCGAGAGAGCACGATGCGTTCGAGCACGTCGCCTCCCGCGGGAGGATCGACCGGGGTGCGCGTCCACCCTGCCTTCCCCATGTGGGTCCGCATGCCGTAGAGGGCCCCCCAGTAGAGGTTCGAACGCGGATCGAGTCCGTTCCCCAGTTGTTCTGGGACGGGGACGATACCCTGATGCTCGTTATCGCAAAGCGCGACGATGGCGTGAACGACCAGTGGCCGCCCGGCGGCAAGGTCCGCGTCCACCCGGCCGTTGACGGCGTCGCTGGACGCCGCGATGGGCAGGGCCCACAGGATCAGGGCCACGATCCACGGCGTGGTCTTCGACGATGCGTGCAATGGAACATCCCTCCGGGGGTTCAGCTCCATCGAGCATAGCCCCGGGAGGCGAACCCCGCCTTCGCGGCGTCCGGGCCTCGCGGAGAATCCGCCGCAGGTGGGACTCAGAGATGGGTGAGGAACTGCCGGCCGAAGGTCGGGCCGGTGCCCTTGTCCTCGTGCTTGAAGAAGACGCCGGCCTGTTTCCAGGGCATGGCCTGCACCCGCTCGACCCAGGCGGCGATCGCCGCGTCATCGTAGTGCACCCGGCGCAGCCTGAGATAGCCCCAGTCGGCGGTGGCCACCATCGGCGGCTCTCCCTTGTCGGTATCGGCCAGCACCAGCGCCTGATTGTGCTCGCGCAGCGCCTCGTAGGTCTCGTCGTCGAACCAGCTCGCATTGCGGAACTCGAAGGCTGCAAGAAAATCGTCGGGGAGCGTTGCGAGAAAGTCACGCAGGCGCGCGATGTCCTGCTTGAAGAAGGGTGGTAGCTGGAACAACATCGGCCCCAACCGCGTCCCGAGAACACCCGCCGTCTCGAGCAGGTATTTCATCTCGTCGCCGACATCGGCCAGTTTCTTGCTGTGGGTGATACGCCGGGGCACCTTCAGCACGAAGCGAAAGGTCGCGGGCACCTGGGCCGCCCAGCCCTCGAGCAGCTTGACGGTAGGCATGCGGTAGAAGGTGTTGTTGATCTCGACGCTGCCGAAGTGCTCGGCGTAGAAGCCGAGCATCTCCGCGGGCTTGATCTTCTCCGGGTAGAAGACCCCCTTCCATTCCTTGTAGCTGAAGCCGCTGGTCCCGACCCGGATTTCCATGGACTTATTCTAGCTCGCGGAAGGTCTCTGCCGAGCCGATGGTCTCGAAGTCCAACTCGCGGTCGGCCACGCTGCCCTGCACCTGGAAGCGGGCGCGCATCTGGATGAACTCCCGCCGGGAACCGCCGGGAGTTCGGCGCTGGGGCGAGCGCTCGCGGCCGATCACGTCGAGGGAAAGGGACAGATCGATGCTCTGCCCCCGGGCCCTGATCTCGATCCGGGCCGGGGTGCCGTCGCCGGCGTCGGTCTCGTCGATCCGCAGCCGGGTCGAGACCCCGATCGGGCCCTCAGGACCGAAAACCCCGAGGAACCCGGGAAGGCGGGTGGCATCGGCCGCTTCAACCGGCGGGAAGACCCGGCCGTAGACGATGGACAGATCGCCGTCGGCAACCTGTCCCCACTGCCAGGTCACGTCTTCCCAGAAGCCCCAGTTGTGGTCGTGGTAGCCGGAGCCCCCGTTGAAGGAAAGCGAGCGTCCCTCGACCTGGAGGGTGCCGGCGAGGCTCCCGGACATCACCGGCACGACGTAGCCGGAGATCCAGTTCCCCGCGCCGTTCAGTTCAAGCGGCGGCACCGAACGCCCCGGCACCGCGCCGATGGCGATCTCTCCGGTCAGATCCGGCGCTCCCGGGGGAACGCCCTCGGCGTCCTGCACCCGATCCTCGCGATACATCGCCAGTTCGATGCGGTAGGTCAGGCCGTCGAGCCGCACCGAGCTGCCGCCGATCCGCACGTCGGGAGCGTTGCGTAACAGCTCCGCCTCGTCGACGGCGTCGAAGGAGACGTAGTTGACGAATCCGCCAGGTGTCTCGAGCTGCAGCCGAGCCAGGGACTCGCGCAGGCCGGCCTCGTTCCGCGGGCCGAAGAGGAAGGACAGGTAGAAGCGGTCCTCTCCCCGCTTGCCGTTGAAGTAGAGCCACTCGGCCCAGGAATGGGCCCAGCGGTCGGTCTCGGGAATCGGGTGGAAGCGGTCCAGCGAACGCAGCACCGAGGCGGGATCGGGGTTGGCCCAGACCTCGTCGCCGGGCGCGTCCTGCCAGGCGTCGATCTCCGCGGTCTCCGGATCACCGATCGAACGTTCGAGACTGGGCACGCCCCCGCGAGCGACCAGCGGCTGCCGCCTGCCCTGCTGCACCAGGTACACCTCGGTG
>CAZBZH010000089.1:0-11107 GCA_964496265.1 uncultured Acidobacteriota bacterium
GCGATGCCCGAGGGCACGTCGGCGTCCTTGAACTCACCGCAGTTGCAGAGCCTGAGATCACCGAAGGGAATCTGGGTCGACGAAGGCCAGGGGAACGAAACCGTGCCCCGCATGATCGTGTCGGCGTACTCCGAGCGGTTGCCCTTGAACGCGTGGCCCCAGGAGTTGAGCTCCATGTCGAAGCTGTTGGGGCCGCCGAGCGGGGTCAGATCGGTGCCGCCGTCAAACACGCCGGTCACCCCGGAAGCCCGGGCGTAGAACACCATCTCCCTGGAGAGATCATCGGGCGGGATGTTCTTGCTCACCGGCGGGCGCTGGTTGAGGCTGGCCGACCAGTCCGGCGGCTCCACGGCGGCGGGACAGACCGGCGACCAGTTGTCGGCGTTGCAGCTTCCGCCGGGACAGTCGAGGTCGCTACTGCAGCGATTGTTCGCGTTGCTGCCGCCGACGCAGACCAGGTTGCGGTTGTAGTTGAGGCCGGCGTAGAGACCGCGTCCCTCGGGCGCGAAGCCCCGCGGCAGCACCTGGCTGTCCTGGGGATTGCCCAGCCCCCCCGCCAGCAACGTGTCCGCCTGGAACGGCGGGATCCACAGGGTCCCGCAGCCGAGGTTGGTCAGGCTGTTGAAGGTGAAGGTGAAGGGCTCGGGCCCCGTGCCCCCCGGCTGCTGCTCGTTGAGATCGATGATACCGGCGAGGATGCCGCCATGCTGGGTGATCTGCGGCCCGAGCCGGTCGTCGTTGAGGTTGAAGCGCCGGCTCTGGATCGCGTCGTCGCAGACCTCGCGAGGCCCGTACTCGATCCACATCGTGCCGCCGTTGAACCCGCCGCCGACGAAGGTTCCGTCGACCATCGTCGCGTTGCCGGGACCGGCCAGACGCACCCACACGCCGTCGGGGAAGGCCGGCTCGAAATCGATCTCCGAGGCGGCCGGAAGCTCCAGCTCGAGCTGGAAACCCAGGTGGGTGAACGAGACCGCGCTCGGCGCCCAGGAGGCGTGATCGAGCCAGCCCGCGTTCCAGCGGGCGTTGCAGTTCCAGGTCACCCCGGCCTGGGGGATGCGGCAACCGACTTCCCCGACCGTCGTGCCCGCGGCGGGGACGATCACCTCGTAGGCCGGGCCGACACCGCCGATGCTGTCGAGGCTGACCCGATCCGGCTCGAAGGTCACGTCGCCGGGGGTCATGCGGAAGGGCATGCCGTCGGGCCAGTAGCGGAAGGACCCGTTGGTGTTGGTCTCCTGGAAGCGGAAGGTCAGATCCTGACGCAGCCGCACCTCATTGAAGTTGATCGACTTGCCCCCGGTGGAGCGCACCGAGTTGGGATAGATCAGCGTTGCCTGGTTGCCGGTCGTGGCGTCGGTGCGCGCGCCGTCACTGCCGCGGAACAGCACCTGGGGGATCACGTAGTTGAGGTTCCCCTCGCCGACGCACTGGGTGCGCAGGTCGTGGTTCTGGTTGGGAACGTAGGTGACGGTCTCGTCGGCCGGCAGGTAGGCCAGTTCGGGCTCGCTGCTCGGATCGGTCTTGACGTCGCCGACGAAGAAGATGTTCATCCAATCTTCCTGGGGCGCGCAGACGCCGAGATCCTCGTAGGGGCCGAACTCGACGCTGATCTCACCGTCGAAGCTGAAGGTCCCGTCCCCGTTGTCGATGCACTGATGGCATTCCTCGACGATGCCCCGGATCTCGAACTCCGGATCGCCGGCGCCAAACAGGAACACATCGGAGCGGAACTCGCAGCCGTTGCCGCCTTCCTCGACGCAGGTCAACGGCGGCGGCCCGGCCCACACCGCCGAGGAGGCGGCGAGGGCCACGAGAATCAGAAGCCATCGCTCTTTTCCGGTTCGCCTAAACATGCAGTACCTCGCTGATCGTTGTGCTGCCCTCCGGGCCGGTTGCGGGGTACATACCGGTTGCACCGATCCGGTAACAGGAGCCGGCGAGAAACCTGGAAGGGCCTTCCGGGCGTTACCGGGAGCCGGAAATCGGTATGAAACCGGCCCGGGAGGGCGCCGGGTTAGACTGCGTTGCCGGCGCTCGGCCCACCGAGGAGAGTCCGTGAGCGAATCGAAGACCTGCCCCGAGTGCGGCGCCCTCCTGGCGCCCCAGGACGCCGAGGGGGACGGCTGCCCCAACTGCCTGCTGGAGCTGGCCCTGGGACACGAGGACGAGACCCAGGTCTCCGCCGGCCCCCTGGCCGGAGCCGGCGGGGAGCGGGAACTCGCCGCCGGCACCGAGCTCGGCCCCTACCGGATCGAACGGGTGCTGGGCGAAGGGGGCATGGGCCGGGTCTACCTGGCGACCCAGGAGACCCCGGTCCAGCGCCAGGTCGCCCTGAAGCTGATCAAGCGCGGGATGGACAGCCGTCAGGTGGTGGCCCGCTTCGAGGCCGAGCGCCAGGCGCTGGCCCGGATGAACCACCCCTCGATCGCCCGGGTGTTCGACGCGGGAGAGGCCCCCGACGGCCGCCCCTTCTTCGCCATGGAGTACATCGACGGCTCCTCGATCACCGAGTACTGCGACCGGGAACAGCTCTCGACCCGGGAGCGGCTGGGACTGTTCAACAAGGTTTGCCTCGGCCTACAGCACGCCCACCAGAAGGGGGTGCTGCACCGGGACATCAAGCCGAGCAACGTGCTGGTCGGCATCGTCGACGGGAAGCCGGTCCCCAAGATCATCGACTTCGGCGTGGCCAAGGCGATCGAGCAACCGCTGACCGAGCGTTCGCTCTACACCGAGATGGGGGTGATGATCGGCACCCCCGAGTACATGAGCCCCGAGCAGGCGGCGGTGAACCCGCTGGATGTCGATACGCGTAGCGACGTCTACTCTCTCGGCGTGCTGCTCTACGAGATGCTGACCGGCGCCCTGCCCTTCGACGCGTCGGAGCTGCGCTCCGCGGCCTTCGACGAGATCCTGCGGCGGATCCGGGAGGACACCCCGTCGAAACCGAGCGCGCGGCTGAGCGAGCTGGGCGCGAAGGCCACCACCCTGGCCGGCAGCCGCCAGTCGGACCCGGCGGGGCTGCGCCGCACCCTGGCCGGCGACCTCGACGTGATCGTGATGAAGGCGCTGGAGAAGGAGCGGGAGCGGCGCTACAGCTCGGCGGCGGAACTCGCCGGCGACATCGAACGGCACCTCAACGACGAACCGATCACCGCCCGCCCGCCGAGTGCAGGGTACCAGTTGAAGAAGCTGGTGCGGCGCAACCGGCTCGCCGCGACCTTCGTCGCCACCGTCGCGCTGTTGCTCGTCGTCGCGACGATCTGGCTCAGCCTGCTCTACCGCACCTCGCAGCAGAATCTGGAACGGGCTCTCGCCGCCGAGAGTGACGCCGAACAGAAGGCGGCGACGGCGAGCGAGGTCTCGGATTTCCTGGTCAAGGTCTTCGAGGTCTCGGATCCCAACTCGGGAATGGGCAAGACGGTCACCGCCCAGGAACTGCTGGAACAGGCCGCCGAACGCATCGACAGCGAGCTCGTCGATCAGCCCGCGGTCAAGGGCACGCTGATCAACACCATCGGCAACGTCTATCAGAGCCTGGGGCTCTACACCGAGGCCGAGGCGATGCATCGGGACGCGGTGGAACTACGAGAGAGCCTGGACCTGGGCCGCACCCTCGAGGGCTCCAAGGGGCTGACCGACCTGGCGGTGAGCCTCTACTACCTGGGCAAGCACGCCGAGGGGGAGCCGTTGGCGCTGCAGGCGCTGGAGATCCAGGAGCAGGAGTTCGGCGGCGACACCCTCGAGGTCGCGACCACCACCGAGACCCTGGGGGCGATCGTTGCCCGCCTCGGCCGCGAGCAGGAAGCCCTGGCCTACTTCAAACGGTGTCTCGAGATCCGGCAGGCCCATCCGGACACCGAGCCGTTACAGTTGGCCTACGCCCTGAACAACGCCGGCCAGTCCCACATGCGGCTGGGTGAGACCGAAGCGGCGACGGAGCTGCTGGAGGAGTCCCTGGCGGTGCGGGAACAGGCGGTCGGTTCCGAGCATCCGAGTGTGGGCAAGGCGGCCGCCGGGCTGGCCGAGCTCTATCGACGCGCCGGCAAACCGGACCTGTCCCGGGCGCTGTTCGAGCGGGCGCTGGCCAACCAGGATGTGTCCCTGGGTCCCGACCACCCGCAGATCGGATCCACGCTGAACAACTACGGGCTGTTGCTGCGGGCCGAGGGGGACACCGAGACCGCGGTCGAGATGCACGAGCGCTGCCTGCGGATTCGCGAGAACGCGCTACCCGCGGATCACCCGCTGATGCCGGTGACCCTGGACAACCTGGGACGCTCCTACCATCTGGCCAAGATGTACGAGCCGGCCGAGACGACCTTCCGCCGCGCCGTCGCCGTGGCAAACCGCATCCTCAGCCCGACCCACAACAGCCATGGGTTCATCAGCAACAACTTCGGCCTGATGCTGTCCGAGGTGGAGCGCTGGGACGAGGCGGAGCCGTTCTTCCAGCGGGCCATCGGCGTCTGGCGGGGCAACCTGGGAGAGGAACACCACCTCGTCGGACTGGCTTACCACAACATGGGCGGGCTCTACGCCAAGACCGGACGCAAACGAGAGGCGCTCGACTACTTCAAGCGGTCGCTCGTGATCCGGGAAGCAAAGCTGGGAACCGACCACTGGATGACCGTCTCCACCCGGGAAGCCATCAACGAACTGAACGGCGACGGCGGCACCCCCTAGCTTCGGCGCGCGTCGCCGCTAGTCCTCGAAGCCCCGATCGGTCAGCCGCATCATCGTCGCCAACAGGGTCGCGATCAGCCGGGTCTCCCCACCCTGGTGGGCGTGAACGTCGGAGCGGCAAACCGTCAGGGTCTTCCCCGAACGGATTACCTCACCTCGGGCGACGAAACGGTCGCCGGCGGCCGGCGCCAGCAGGTTGACCTTGAACTCCACCGACATCACCGCCGAGCCGGCGTCCATCAACGTGCGCGCGGCGTAGCCCGCGGCGCTGTCGGCAATCGAGGTGATCACTCCGGCGTGGACGAAGCCGTGCTGTTGCACGATCTCCTCGGAGAACGGCAGCTCGATCTCGACCTCACCCGGCTCCACGCGCCCCAGGCGGGCGCCCATCAGCGCCATCGCCCTCTGACGGTCGAAGCTGGCCCGGATCTTGGACGCGTAGTCGGCGTCACGGACGACTCGGTCGCTCACGCTCTCCCCTCTCACGGCCGCGATCCCGGCGGCGGCAAAACACCGCCGGCCAGTATAGAGGCCGCTCCTCCGGGGAAACGGGGCGACCGGGTCGTCGCGGGAGCTCAGTCCCCGAGGACGGCGACCAGGGTCGACCGGTCCGCTTCGGACGCGGCGGCTTCGGCCAGATCCCAGTCGGTCAGCACCCGGATCATCACGTCCCGGGAGCGCCGGCTGAAGTCGTGGACCTCAACCTGGCCCGCGCCGGCCACGGTGACCCCCTGGAGTTCGAGGGTCGTGGCCCCCTCCCTCCGGGCGAAGACCAGCAGCGCGGCATCCGCCTGTCCACCGTTCTCGACCCGGTCGAGCCGGGCCCGGTAACGGCCCATGGGCGCGCCGTCGACCGAGATCACGTAGAGCCCGGTGGCCGGGTTGGCGTAGTCCACCATGCAGACCCGCAGTTCCCCGGGAGCGTGGCCGGAGCCATCCGGCAAGACGAAGGGAGCCTCGACCTGGGCGCTGAAGCACCCGTCGAGGGCGGCTACCGCCGGCCCGCTCACGGCGAGGACGACGACCGCAACGAACAACAACACAACGTCGAAACGCTTTGCCATTGGCTACCTCCTTGGAGTCAGCCCTTCCAACCTCCGAAATTTCTCTATCCGTGCCGTTAGAAACGAGCCTAACCCCGGTTTCGGTTGCAGCTTTCCGACTGCCCATAAAAATTCTAAAAACGCTAATCCGACGGGATTATTGAATTCAGATCGCTCTTGACACGGTCCAAAGCAGTCCGAATTTGTTCGCTCTCCGATTACAAATTTGCAAAGAAAGATCCGTGCGGTAACAGAACCCAGAACGACTCATCTCATGTCTTGAAGGCGGTCAAAAGACACAGTCCTGCGGGGGAGGGTTCGCCGTGGGCTACTGCCACTCCCCCTCGGCCTCAGCACCCGGGGGGAAGGAAAACGAGGATGGTCATGTCTAGTGGTTCCACGCTCTGCGGGCGCAATTTTCTCGCCACGCTATGCCTTTTGCTTCTGCCGGGTCTGGCCCTGGCGCTCCCCGGTGAGGTCCAGGACCTGAGCTTCACCTCCGGGGACGATCTGGCCTGGACCGCGGCGTCGGGCGCCGCGGGTCACCACATCTATCGGGGCACCCTGAGCGGGTTGGCCGGCGGGGACGACGGGCAATGCCTGATCGGCTCGATCCCCGGCACCGCGGCGACCGTCGCCGACGACCCGGCCCCGGGAACCGGCTTCTTCTACCTGGCGACCGGCTTCGACGGCGACGGCGAGGGGTCCACCGGCCCCGACAGCAACGCCGCGCCGCGCAACCCTTCCGTCCCCTGCGTGCCCGCCCGGCGGCTGCTGGGCCTGACCGTGGACGGCGATCCGGGCGACGGCGTGAGCGACGGCGTCGAGCCGCTGCGCAACGCCAGTGTCTATGACCGGACCAGCAAGCGGGAACGGGCCGGCGTGTTCCTCCACACCGGTGAGGTATTCCTCCAGGCGACCGACCTGATGATCCCCGGTCGCGGCATCGACTGGGCCTTCCAGCGCACCTACCGCAGCCAGATCGGATTCGACGGCCCGCTGGGCAACAACTGGGACTTCCGCCTCGACAGCCGCCTGGTACCGCTGGGTACCGACGTGCGCTACCACGACGGCAGCGGACGGGACGAGATCTTCGGCCGCGTCAGCGCCACCACCTTCACCTCCCCCGCCGGCCGCTACGACGTGCTGATCGAAAACCCCGACGGCTCCTTCAGCATGCGCCAACCCGACGGGATGATCCTGGACTTCCACGCCTTCGACGGCAGCAACCTGCAGGGGGTGTTGGAGTCGATCGTCGACGCCCGGGGCAACCGGATCGTGTTGCGCTACGACACCCAGGCGCTGCTGACCGAGGTGATCGACAGCCTGGGCCGCTCGGTGGAATACGACTACTACCCCGAAGGCCGGCTGCGGGTGGTTCGCGACCACGCCGGCCGCGAGGTCGGCTTCACCTACGACACCGAGGGCAACCTGCAGAGCGTGACCACGCCGACGGTGACCGGCACGCCCCAGGGTAATGACTTCCCCAGCGGCAAGACCACGAGCTACACCTACAGCACCGGCTTCGCCGACGAGAGCCTGAACCACGACCTGCTGACCGTGACCGCCCCGAAGGAACAGTCCGGCGGTCCGGCGTTCTACACCTTCACCTACGATACCGGCGGCGGCGATCCGCTGGACGTCGGCCGGGTCATCAGCTGGAACGCCGGAGGCACCAACGCCACCGGCATCGCCGCGGGCGGCACCCACACCTTCGGCTACGCCTACCCCAACCCGGGAGGCAACCCGGCCGATCTGGCGCTGCCCCGCCGCACCACCACGGTGACCGACCGGGCGGGCAACGTCAGCGAGTACGTGCACAACGTCAACGGTCACTGCGTGACCCAGACCGACTTCACCAACCGCGGCGTGCGCCCGGGCGAGGGGGACTACGTCACCAGCCACAGCTACAACGCCGACGGCGAGAAACTCGAGGCCGTGCTGCCCGAGGGCAACCGGATCGAATACACCTACGACGCGCCGGGGGCTGATCGCTTCCGCGAAGGCAACCTGCTCGAGATGCGCCGCATCGCCGACAGCTCCGCCTCGGGCGGCCGGGGCGACGGCCGCGGCGGCGAGCTGGAAGATCTGGTCTGGACCTACACCTACGAACCGGTGTTCAACACCGCGAGTTCGCTGACCGAGCCCCGGGGCAACGACGCGACCTACGTGCCCCAGAACGGGGGCGCCCAGTCGGCGCCCCGCTACACCACCAACTGGACCTACGACTACCAGGAGGGGGACCGGGCGCTGAACGGCATCGCCGACCTGGCGACCCGCTGGGGCATCGATCTGACCGGCCTGACCGATCTGCTGGGCGACGTCAACGGCGACGCCCTGACCGATCAGGCGGTGGGCAACCGGGTACGCCGCAGCGACCCGGCGGTGCGGCTCGACCCGTCCTCGTTCCAGGCGGGCATCGAGGGAGACACGAGCCAGGATGTGGTCAGCCTGTTCCGCTACAACGCCTTCGGTCAGATGATCGGCCAGACCGATCCCGAGGGGAACGAGGACATCCTGATCTACCACCCGGAAAACGATCCGGACGGTGACGGCAACCCCACGCCGGCGCCCGCCGACGGCCGGGTGCTCGATACCGGCGACGGCGGCTACCAGGCGGCCCACCGCTTCGACGTCAGCTCCGACCCGATTCGCAACAACGGCACCGATCCGGCCCCGGCGGACATCCGCCACGACTGGCTCTACGACTCGGTGGGCAACGTGGTGCGGATGATCGACGGCCGCGGTATCGCCACCGCCTTCGTCTACAACGAGCTCAACCAGGAGGTCGAACGCCGCACCGCCTCCGCCACCTCCGACGCGGCGGGCAGCATCGCCGACACGCCGACCGGACGGGGCGAAACCGGGCTCACCCCCTTCGCCTACATCACCCGCACCTCTTACGACGCCAACGACAACGTCGTGCGCATCGATATCGAGGACCGGGGAGATGACCGTGACGTGGGCGGCTTCGCCGAGACGGTTTACGACTACGACATCCTCGACCGGGTCGTCCGCGACACCCGGGAGGTCTCGACCACCGAGGACATCGTCACCGAGTTCCGCTACGACGCCAACGAGAACCTGGTGCGCACCGTCGCGCCCGAGGGCAACGAAACCACCCACGAGTACGACGAGCGGGACCTGCTCTACGGCACCACCCGCGGTGCGGCAGGCCCCCGGGGCGGCGCTCCGGCGACGACCTTCCACTTCGTCGACGGCAACACGAACTTGGTGCGCATCGATGACGCCCTGGGCAACCCCAGCGACTACATCTTCGACGGCTACGACCGGCTGGTGACCGAGATCGACCAGGTGGGCAACACCCGGGATTACGTCTACGACCCCGCCGGCAACAAGGTGCGCGAGACCTTCCGCGGCCCGGTGGGCGGACCGACACCCGCCACCCGCAGCGGCGCGACCAACGTCGATCTGCACGTGATCGACTTCGGCTACGACGAGCTGAACCGCCTGATCGGCCACGCCCAGGACCTGTTCCCGCCCAGCGGAGCGACCACGGTCAACCCGCCGATCCTGTTCGAGGGCCCGGCGGCCCCCGGAGACGGCTTCATCAACACGGTTCACGAATACGACCGGGCCTCGCGCAAGACCGTGAGCGTCGAGGACAGCGGCGCGGCCTACCGCTACGAGTATGACGGGGTCGACCGGCCGATCGTCAAGGTGCTCCCCGACGACAGCCCGACGATCCTGACCTACGACGCCAACAACAACCTGATCGAAACCGAGGAGGTCGAGCTGGCCTCGAAGCCGGGCCCGCCCGACGAGGTGTTCTTCACCACCTACTTCTTCGACGCCCTCGACCGGCAGGTCCGCGCCGTGGACAACCAGGGGCTGACCCACGAGCGGGAGTACGACAGCATGAGCGGCCTGCGCGCCGCCTCCGACGCCAACGGCCCCGCCGGCGGCACGATCAACCGCCGCTCGCCGGGGAACACCGGCATCGTCGTGCCGGTCAACGCTCCGGGCAATGTGACCCGCTACACCTACGACGGCCTCGACCGGCTGACCGTGACCTCGACGCTGCTGACCCCCAGCGGCCTGGGCGACGGCACCTTCAGCCCCGCGCTGGACCTGAGCAACCCGGCCAACCCCGACGGCGAGCTGACGGTGATCGTCGACTGGGACGGCAACAGCCTGCGCCTGTCGGAGACCGACGACAAGGGGGATATCACCACCTACGCCTACGACAACCTCGACCGCAAGGTGTTGACCACCGAGGACGACGGCACGACCCGGGTCTACGTGTACGACGCGGTGGACAACATCGTCGAGGAAACCGATGCCAACGGCACCGTGACGACCCAGGTCTACGACGACGCCTGGCGCATGATCAACCGCACCTGCGTCCCCGCCTCAGGCGTGGTGGGCACGTCGAGCCAGACCTACGAGTACGACGGCCTGAACCGGCCGACCTTCGGTTTCGACGACAACACCACCGACAGCGACGACGACGTGACCATCACCCGGGTCTACGACTCGCTGTCCCGCATGATCGAGGAGACCCAGTCGATCTCCGACGGCTCCGCCGACCAGACCACCAGCTACGGCTACCAGGCCGAGGACCAGAAGGTGGAGCTGATCTACCCCGGCGGGCGCCAGGTCTCCTACTTCTACGATCCCGCCGGCCGGGTCGAGACCGTGGTCGACAGCTCCGGCAGCGAATCGGCGGACTACGAGTACTTCGGCATGTCCCGGGTGCACACCCGCATCTTCGCCAACGGCGTGCGCTCGACCCAGCTCGACGATCCGGGGACCGGGGATATCGGCTACGACGGCTCCCGTCGCACGGTGGTCTACCGTCACCTGGAGGCGGGGGGCGGCCTGCTCTCGGGCTTCGACACGACCCATGACCGCAACGGCAACCGCACCTCGGTGATCCGGCTCCACGACCCGGCCGGCCCCGACAACGAGGGCCAGCTCCACACCTTCGACTCGGCCAACCGCCTGACCGGCTACCTGGAAGGCCCGCTGGATTTCGGCCGCAACCCGACGGGCCCGCCGGTCGACGACCAGCAGTTCCGCTACGACGGCAACGACAACGTGGTGCAGATCGACCGCAACGGGCAGTCCTTCGGCTCCAGCCCGAGCAACATGAACGAGTACGACGAGGTGCAGTCCGGCGGCGGCCGCGTCGATGACGGTCTGGCCGACGACTTCCTCGACGATCTGGCCACAGGCGCCGCCGACGGCCGCAACCTGACCCACGACCGCAACGGCAACCTGACCCACAACGGCGAGAACTTCTTCGAGTACGACTTCCGCGACCGGCTGGTCAACATCCTCGACCCGGGGATGAGCCTGCAGACGGTCAACGTCTACGACGCCTTCGACCGCCGGGTCGAGCGGGAGAACCC
>CAZBZH010000090.1:0-11039 GCA_964496265.1 uncultured Acidobacteriota bacterium
TGTCGCGACGGGCGAGCGAGCGCCTATTCGGGGCGCCGGCGCTTTCGATCGGTTCGAGGGGACCGAACCGGTGGCGCTGGCCTCGCCGGTTTCATCGCCGATGGGAACGGCGAGCTCGCTGCGGCGCGACCTCACGGTGGTCGATGGTCCGGGAAGGCAGTTGCTGTTCATCGCCCAGGCCCCCGGCGAGGCGCGGCTGCTGCGCCGCTTGCGGCTCGGGTTTCTGATGGCCGGCCTCGTCGGCACGTTGCTCGCCGGGCTGACCGGAGCCTGGATCGCCGGCAGGGTCCCCCGGCCCATCGGCAAGCTGATCGAGGCGGTCGACGCCATCGGCCGGGGAGACGCGGACTACACCTATCCCCGCAGCGGCGGCGATGAGTTCGACGATCTGGTCGAGGCCTTCTCCCGCACCCAGCGCTCCCTGGAGCAGCAGCAGACCCGTGCCCTGGCCGCCGAGCGGGTCGCCGCCTGGCGCGAGATCGCCCGCCGGGTCGCCCACGAGATCAAGAACCCGCTGGCGCCGATCCGGCTGACCGTGGAGAACCTGGCCAAGGCCCGCAAGCGCTCGCCCCAGTTGTTCGATGAGATGTTCGACGAGGGTAGCGCCACGATTCTCGAAGAGGTCGAGCAGCTGCAGAAACTCGTCAGCGAGTTCGCTTCCTTCGCGCGGTTGCCCGAGCCGACCCGGGTGCCGACCGACCTGGTGGAGGTGATCGACTCGGTGATCGCGCTCTACCGGGGGAGCACCGAACTGGAGATCACCCGCCACGTCTACGGCATCCCCATCGTGTTGCCGCTCGATGCGGGTCAGGTCGCTCAGGCGCTGAAGAACCTGGTGGGCAACGCCGTCGAGGCGCAGAACGGCAAGGGCGTGGTCGAGGTGATCACCGAGCGGAGCCGCGACGGTGTCACCTTGATCGTGCGCGACGAGGGCCCCGGGTTCGACGAGGAGACCGTGCAGCGCCTGTTCGAGCCCTACTACACCACCAAGGAGAGCGGCACCGGGCTCGGCATGGCGATCGTCCATCGGATCGTCAGTGAGCACGGCGGCACGATTACCGCCGCCAACCGCACCGATCGTGACGGCGGCGCCCAGATTCGCATCGAGTTCCCGATTTCCCAGGAGGCGTGATGCCCACCATCCTGATCACCGACGACGAACCGAACATCCGCAAGACCCTGTCCCAGACCTTCAAGCTGGAAGGCTACCGGGTGGAGACCGCCGGCGACGGCCGCCAGGCCCTGGGCGTGCTGGAGGACGGGGGCATCGATCTGGTGATGCTGGATCTGCAGATGCCCCACATGGACGGTCTCGAAACCCTGCGCGAACTGCGCAAACGGGGCCACGCCATGCCGGTGATGCTGTTGACCGCCCACGGGTCCATCGACGTCGCGGTGGAGGCGATCAAACTCGGCGCCTTCGACTTCCTGGAGAAGCCGCCCCATTCGGAGAAGGTCTTGCTCGCCGCGCGGAACGCTCTGCGTCAGGCGGATCTGGCCGCCGAGAACGCGGAACTGCGGGGCGAGGTCGATCAGGCCAACCCGATGATCGGCGACTCACCGGCGCTTCAGGCGTTGCGGGAACAGATCCAGAAGGTTGCCCCGACCCAGGCGCGGGTGCTGATCCTCGGCGAGAACGGCACGGGCAAGGAGCTGATCGCCCACGCGCTCCACCGGGGCTCTGCGCGAGCCGAGGGCCCGTTCGTGCGAGTCAACTGCGCGGCACTACCCCGGGAACTGGTGGAATCCGAGCTGTTCGGTCACGAGAAGGGCGCCTTTACCGGGGCGACCGCCCGGCGCCGGGGCAAGTTCGCCCGGGCCGACGGAGGCACCCTGTTCCTCGACGAGGTCGGGGAGATCCCGCTGGAGCTCCAGGCCAAGCTGCTGCGGGCGTTGGAGTCGGGAGAGATCGAGCCGGTGGGCTCCGAGGTCGAGCAGACCGTCGACGTGCGGGTGCTGGCGGCGACCAACCGGGACCTGGAGGCCGATGTCGCCGAGGGGGGCTTCCGCGAGGACCTGTTCTACCGGCTGCAGGTCGTGTCGCTGACCGCACCGGCGTTGCGGGACCACGCCGAGGATATCCCGGCGTTGGCCCAGCACTTTCTCGGCCTGGCTTGCCGCCAGAACAACATCCGCTCCCGCACGCTGGACGACGGAGCCGTCGAGCGTCTGGCGGCCCACCCCTGGCCGGGCAACGTCCGCGAGCTGCGCAACCTGATCGAGCGGCTGGTGATCATGGCTTCCGGCGAGTCGATCACCGCGGCGGATGTGAGCGCGGCGCTCCCGGCCAACGCCGCCGTTCCGGCCGGCGCGGGCGTGACCACCGAGGGTGCGCTGCGGGACGTGATGGCCCAGGTCGAACGCCAGGTGATTCTCGACGCCCTGGAACGCACCAACTGGGTCATGGCCGCCGCCGCCCGGGAGCTCGATCTCGAGCGCAGCCACCTGTACAAGAAGCTCAAGGCCCACGGCATCCAGAAGTAACAGGGCGCCCGAGGTCTGTGGCGCCGGGCCCACACCCGTGGTTCAACGGCCACGGAGTACCCTCATGAACCCAACCTTGTCTCCTTGTGCGCTGCGGCGCTAAGTCGTTGCTTTCACTGGCTTTAATTGCGCCGGCTCTGTTCATTGCCCACCTTGGCACCGCCTTCGCTCTACAGAAGGGCGTCACCAAACGACGCCCCCAGGGGCAACGAAGGAGGTAACCATGAGCATGAGCGAAGACACGAAGCTTCTGATGGGCGCGGGAGCACTGGTGGTCGCGGGTGCGGTGAGCATCGCACTGGTGGCCAGCTGTAGCGCCATCGACAGCAGCAAGGGCGACGTCGAAGTCGCCGAGTCCCGGCAGAGCGATCCGATCAAGCCGATCGTCTACGACGCCCCGGTGGAAGACACCCGGGACAGCGGATTCGATCGCGAGATCGGGATCCCCGAGCCGGTCGATCCGATCGAGCCGGCCGAGATCGAGCCGGTGGAAGAGGTCTTCCAGGTCGGTGAAGACGAGGACTTCGGGAAGCGCGGGGTCGAGACCTTCCATGCCGGCGAGTACGACAAGTCGGTCGCTTACTTCACCGCCGCGGTGGACAAGCTCCCCGGCCGGGCCTGGAACCACTACATGCTGGGCCTGGCCCAGTGGAAGACCGGCGACCTGGAAGGCGCTTCCGACAACCTCGGCCGCGCCTCCGAGCTGGACGACAAGAACATCAAGACCTTCGTCAACCTGGCCCGGGTGCAGAACGACCGGGGCGACTTCGAGGCCGCTCTCGAGGCTTCCCGCAAGGCGGTGGATCTCGATAGCGCCGACGGCACCGCGCTGTTCCTCGAGGGACGCTCGCTGCACAACCTCGGCCGCCACGAAGAGGCGATCGAGTCCCTGGCCGCCAGCCTGGCGATGCAGCCCGACAACGGCTTCGCTCTCAACCTGTATGGCCTCAGCCTGATCGAGCAGGGGTTGTTCGACGCCGCCGTCGAGGTGCTGGCCGTGGCCATCGAGTCCGAGCCCGAGGTCGGCTTCATCCGCAACAACTACGGGATGGCCCTCGAGCGCAGCGGCCGCTACGACGCCGCCGTCGAGCAGTACGCCAAGGCCTCCGAGTTGGATCCTTCCCACGAGAAGGCCGGCCTGAACCTGGCGCGGCTGCAGCCGCTGGCCGAATCCAGCGCCGAGGCGATCGCCCTGGCCAACGCCAAGGTCCCCAGCGGCTTCCAGCCGGAAGGGGAGCCGGTGGAGTTGGTCGCCGAGAGCCGGGCCGAGCCGGTGGATGAGACCCAGGGTGAGTCCCAGGGCGGAACCGAGTCCGAAACCACCGAGTCCGCGAGTGTGGAACCGACCGAGGCCCCCGTCGAGCCGGTCGCGGATGCGGGCGATGCCGAAGGTGAAGACGAGGAGGCCGGCGGCATCCAGTAAGACAAGACTCCTCCTCTCCCATGGGCGGTCCGCTGCGGCGGGCCGCCCTTTTTCGTTCCGGATCGGAAACGGGGAGACCGTGGTCCGGCGTTGCCGGGGCTGAATTCGAGCTGTACAGTAATCCTGTACATATTCTCGGAGGTGCCCCATGGCAAATCGAACCACCTACACCCAGGCCCGAGCCAATCTCGCGTCCCTGTGCGACACCGTCGCCGAAACGCGGGAGCCGTACATCATCGAGCGGCGCAACGGGGAGAACGTTGCTCTGATCAGCGAACGCGAGCTCAACTCCATGCTCGAGACCGCCCATCTGTTGCGCTCTCCGCGAAACGCCGCACGCATCGCCGAGGCGTTGGAGCGTTCCGAGCGATTCGATCTGGAGCCGATGACCGTCGATGAACTTCGCAAGAAGGTCGGCCTGGACGAGGAGTAGATCCCCGCATGGCAGATCGGATGGCGGTGTTTCACCCCGAGTTTCTCGAGGATCTGACCTACTGGATCCGAGCCGATCGACACACGGCTCTACGGCTCATGCGGCTCGTCGACGCGGTGATGGGTGACCCCTTCGAGGGCATTGGAAAGCCCGAACCGCTCAAGTTTTTTCTGGTGAGCTGTTGGTCTCGCCGAATCAGCGAAGAGCATCGCATGCTGTACCGCGTACGCAAGGGGCAGATCGATTTCATGCAGGCGCGGTATCACTACGGGCGCTGAGAGCGGGCTCTCGGCGCCGAGAGTTCCGCGTCAGGCCTGGATGCGCTCGTCCTCGTCCAGCCCTTCCGACAGCATCAGGGCGCAGTCGATCAGCGCCAGGTGGCAGTAGGCCTGGGGGAAGTTGCCGAGCTGCCGCTTGGTCAGGAAGTCGAAGTCCTCGCCGTACAGCCCGTGGCGGTTGCCCAGGGTCAGCAGCTTCTCGAAGCGCTTGCGGGCGTCCCGCTTGCGGCCGATGGCGGCCAGCGCCTTGACCATCCAGAACGAGCAAACGCCGAATGCACTGCGGGGTAGTCCGAAGTCGTCGGCGTTCTTGTAGCGGAAGATCAGTTCATCCCGGGACAGTTCCTCGACGATGCGTTCCACGGTGGAAACGAAGCGCGGGTCGTCGGCGGCGATGAAGCCGTACTCGGCGAGCAGCAGGTTCGAGGCGTCCAGGTCGTCGCTGCCGTAGGCCTGGACGAAGGCGCCGGCACCGTCGCTCCAGCCGTGTTCGCAGATCTGGGCGTGAATCCGCTCCAGCAGCTCGACCTGCCGATCCGCCCAGGCGTCCTTGCCCAGCAGCCGGGCGATGCGAATCCCCCGGTCGACGGCGACCCAGCAGAGCACCTTGGAGAAGACGAAGTGCCGCTTGTCCCCGCGGATCTCCCAGATGCCCCGGTCCGGTTCGTGCCAGGTCTGCTCGACGGTCCGCACGACCGAGCGCACCTGGGTCCAGGCCCGGTCCAGGCTCTCCGGCGTGCGCTCCCGGTTCTGGATGTCCTGCCAGATCACGTCCAGCAACACGCCGTAGATGTCGTGCTGCACCTGGTGGTAGGCGGCGTTGCCGATGCGGACCGGCGCCGAGCCCTGGTAGCCCGACAGATGATCCAGGGTCTGTTCGGTCAGGTTCTTCTCGCCCCGCAGGCCGTACATGATCTGGAGCGCGTCATCCTTGGTCGGCACCGTGCGCAGCATCCAATCCACGAACTCGTGGGCCATCGAGGTGTGCCCGATCTTGTTCAGCACCGAGACGGTCATCGACCCGTCGCGGATCCAGCAGAAGCGGTAATCCCAGTTACGGGTCTCACCGATGGTCTCGGGGAGGGACGTGGTCGCCGCGGCGACGAAGGCGCCGGTCGGATCGAACTGGAACATCTTCAACGTCAACGCCGAGCGCATGGCGGCGTTGCGGTACATGGTCGGGGCGTTGGTCCGCGCCGACCAGAGCAGCCAGTAGGAGCGGGTGCGCTGGAGCATCAGCTGCACCAGATCCCGGTCGATCCGCTGCACCTTGTCGTGGTAGCTCAGCAGCAGGTAGCGCTCGCCGGCCAGCACCTGCTCGGTGCCGTGCTTGACCCCTTCGGCCTCGAGGTTGGTGTAGAGGTAGAGGGATTCGTAGATCTCGGTGCCGTCGGGACCGCTACCCCGGGTGGTGCTCTTCAGCCGGCCGGGCTCCACCGTCGACTCGGTCTCGAACATCCCGTAGTCCAGCTTGGGGTCGTAGTGCACCCGCACCCGGGGGGTGCCGCGCAGGGGCTGGAGCACCCGCACCACGTCCGACGCCGGCTCCCGGCCGCCGACCCGTTGTTCGGTGGCGTAGCGGGGCATGAAGTCGACCACCTGGAAAGACCCCGAGGGGCCCTCGAAGCGGGTGACCAGGATGTTGGTGTTGCGCTCGTAGTTCTGATCGACCGCCTGGCCGTCGACCATCTCGATGCCGAAAGAGCCTCCCTTCTTCTCGTCGAGCAGCGACGCGAAGGCGGTTCCCGAGTCGAAGTCGGGTAGGCAGCAGAAGACGATGCGGCTATCGGGATCGATCAGGGCGCAGCTACGGCCATTGCCGATCACACCGAAGTGATAGTTGTCGCCGAAGCGGCTCACGAGGCCACCCGTCGGTCGAGGGCTTCCAGCAGACGCCGCAGCCCGGCGATGTCGGTGCGATGGCGGGCCCGGGTCGAACCGGTGCCGACCTTGATGCTGTGGAAGGGGAGCGAGGGTTCCAGGGCGAACATGGTCTCGTCGGTCTGATCGTCCCCGGCGACCAGCACCTCGGCAGGGTCCCAGCGCTGGACCAGCATCTCCACCGCGGTGCCCTTGCTGACCAGGATGCTCGAGGTCTCCACGATCTTGTTGCCGTGGTGCACGGTGACCGGCATGTTCGCGGCCATCTCGGTCAGTTCGCTGAGCAGACCGTGGGCCCGCCAGGTGCCGAATTCCGGCTCGGCCCGGCGGTAGTGCCAGACCAGCGACACATGCTTCTCTTCGATGTGGGATCCCGGCGTCAGCCGCACCGCCTGTTCCAGGTGGGGGCGCACCGCCTCTTTCCAGCCGACGTCGATCTCACCCTGGACCAGGGTCCAGATACTGCTGCCGCCGATGCGCCAGCGGTAGCCGTGCTCCGACACCAGGGTCGCCTCGATGTCGCCGAAGTGCTGCTCGAGGAAGCTGCGGGGCCGCCCGCTGACCAGCGCCACGTGCAGACCCTGGGTGCGGCCGAGCCGGTCGAGCAGGCCCAGGAGTTCCTCGTCGGGAACCGCGTCCTCGGGCGCCCGGGTGAAGGGCCGCAGGGTGCCGTCATAGTCCAGCACCAGCAGGGCGCGGGTGCCTCGCTCGAGGGCGTCGGCCAGGCGGTCGGCCACCGGGACCACATCTTCGATCTCGACCCCGGTCCGGGCGCTGGAGCAGCCGTCCAGTTCGTCGACGAAGCGCCGGGCCCAGGCCCCGGCGTCGTTGGCCAGCAGCCGGGGGCGCATGCCGTCGATCCGCTGGCGCCGCTCCTCGAGGTCCATCCCCAGGGCCTGGTCGATGGCTTCGGCCACGCCGGCCTCGTCGTAGGGATTGACCAGCAGCGCCTGGGACAGTTCCTGGGCCGCGCCGGCGAATTCGCTCAGAACCAGCACACCGGGCTCGAATCCGGCGTCGGGGCGCTGACAGGCCACGAATTCCTTGGCAACCAGGTTCATACCGTCGATCAAGGGCGTCACCAGGCAAACATCGGCCAGGGCGTACAGGGCGGCAAGTTCCACCTGGGGGAAGCCCCGGTGGAGGAACTGCACCGGGGCGTGACCCACGGCTCCGTAGGCGCCGTTGATCGCTCCGACCTGGCGCTGGACCTCCTCGGTCAGCTGGTCGTACTCGTCGACCCCCTGGCGCGAGGGCACCGCCACGATGACGAACGCCACCTCCTCCCGCTTGTCCGGATGGTCGGCCAGGTAGCGCCGGATGGCGTCCAGTTTCTGCGGTACCCCCTTGGTGTAGTCGAGTCGCTCGACGCTCAGCACCAGCTTGCGGCCGCGCAGCACCGCCGCGTGGGCCAGCAGCACCTTGCGGAACTCGTGCTGGTCCATCGCCTCGGAGAAGCCGGCGTCGTCATGCCCGATGGGGAAGACCCGCAGCATCACCTGGCGGTCGCCGAACCACAGCGAGTCGATCTCCGATTCCACGCCGAGGACCCGCAGCAATGCCGAGCGGAAGTGGCGTAGGTAGTTGTAGGTGTGAAAGCCGATCAGGTCGGCGCCCAGCAGCCCCGCCAGCACCCGTTTGCGTTCGGGCAGGATGCGCAGGATGTCGCTACTGGGAAAGGGCGTGTGCAGGAAGAAGCCGATGGTCAGATCCCGACCCGATTCCCGCAGCATGCCGGCCAGCGGGAACAGGTGGTAGTCGTGGATCCAGATGCGGTCGCCGTCCTGGGCCACCTCGAGGATCGCCTCGGCGAACTTGCGGTTGACCCGGAAGTAGGCTTCGGCCCAGCTCTCGTCAAAGCGCGCTCGGGGCGCCAGGTAGTGCACCAGCGGCCAGAGGGTCGAGTTGGAGTAGCCCTCGTAGAATCCGTTGACGTCCTGCCGGTCGAGGAACACCGGCTGGACCCCGAGTTCCTGGAGCGCGCGGCGTTCGGCATCGAGGTCGGCGACATCTTCCAGCGCGTGACCGGACCAGCCGACCCAGATCGACTCCCGTTCCAGTCGGGCGCCGGCCAGCGCCGAGGCCAGCCCTCCGGTGGTGCGCAGCGCGGCACCCGAAGAATCGATACGTACCGGAAGACGATTGGATGCGAGGATGACACGGGACACCGGATACTCCTCGTGAGTGGTTTGTAGCGCGCCATTATAGGCAAGTCCGGAGGCGCCGAACGGCTCGAATCAATCAGCCGGGGAGGACCTGCTGTTCCAGTTCGAGGATCAAGCCCAGGTCGCCCGCCAGGTCGAGGACGGTGTAGCGGTCGCGGACGAAGCGTCCCAACCGGTAGGCGAGGCTCAACTCACGGGGCTGCACGCCGAGATCGCCGGCGTTGGCGGGTGCACCGACCATGGGCAGCACCTGGCCGTAACGTTCGGCGTCGCGGAGCGAGGGCGCCAGGGTCTCTCGCAGCTCGTCCCAGCGCTGGCGGATCCGGGCGACCCGCACGGCCGGGGAGCCCAGCCGCTCCAGCTTCTTGCGGCTCTGATGCATGAACTGCTGCCGCAGCACTCCGGGCAGGTACTCCGCCTGATCGAGCCACTCGGGGACCGCGTCGATCGAGGGGGCCTCGTCGACGGCGCGCTCCCAGTCGATCTCATCGACGCCGCGGGAGAGCAGCGCTCCGTAGAGCCGGGTGCTGATCGCGGTGCCGACGCCGACCTGTTCGCCATGGAGTGCCGGTTTCCGCGGGCCGCCGGGGGCGCAGTGGGCGGTCATGTCCAGATAGTGGCTGATCAGATGTTCGCCGCCGGAAGCGGGGCTCGACGTTCCGGCGACCGCCATCGAGATACCCGAAAGGAGCAGCGCGTCGAACAGGACCTCGGAGGCTTCGGGGTCTTCGTCGGGAAGCCGGGAGGCGACGACGACGGCGCGTTCCACCGCCCGGCCCGCCATCTCGGCGGGAACTTCGCAGTAGGGCTCATCCCAGAGCAGGTGTCCCATCTTCCAGTCCGCCGAGGAGACCGGCTTGCTCAGCAGGTCGGCGAGGCCCGAGATCTGGAGCCTGCGGGGGCTGTGGGCCAGCACCTCGGGATCGGCGAGTACCGCCACCGGCGGCGTTGAGGGCCAGGTGCCCTTGAGCCCTTCCCGGGTGATCGCCGCGATCGCCGAGGTGTAGCCGTTCATCGAGGGGGCGGTGGCCACCGCAACGTAGGGGCGTCCCAGTTGATGGGCGGCCGCCTTGACCACGTCGTTGACCGTCCCGCTGCCCACGGCGACGGGGAGTGCCTCGGGGTGGGCGTTCAGGGTCTCCACGGCGACGTCGATCGCCTGATCGTCGGCATGAAGTTCACCCTCCAGCTCCTGTTCCAGGTCGATGGTCTCGACCCGGTCGCCGGCCTGGCGCAGCTGCTCGGCCAGCACCAGCCCGCAGGCCTCGAGGGTGCGCGGATCGCCGAGCAAGAGGCCCGCCTTGCCGTCGAGTTCTCCGTGGAGCCTCGAGGCCAACTCCTCGTGCAGGTGGATCCGCTCGGTGGTGACCCGGCGGCATGGTCCACAGGTGCAGGGCGTGCTGCCCAGGTAGCGAAAGGTCGACGGATCCACGATCTCTCCGGGCCGGGGCCTCGCCCCTAGCGTCCCGCCCCGGCGACCTTGGGCCGCTCGGAGTAGCGGCGGTACAGCCGCTCGTGCTTGTTGTCCGGCAAGTCCGCCTCCCGGCCGTCGATGAACATCCGCTCGATCGACGTGGTGATCTCCAGCGGATCGCCGTCGCTGAGGAACAGGGACGCCGACTTACCCACCTCGATCGACCCCAGGGCGTCGCCGACGCCGAGGATCTGGGCGGGGTAGAGGCTCAGCGCGCGCAGGGCCTCCTCCCGATCGAGCCCGAAGGCGGCGGCCATCGCCGCCTGGTAGGGCAGGTTCCGGGCGTTGGAGGCGCCGAAGCCGCTGCCGCTTCCGGCGATGCAGAAACGCACCCCGGCCTCGCGCAGCCTGGACGGTGTGGTGAACGGTGTGTCGTAGGGCTCGTCTTCACGGCGGGGCAGGGTGAGCACCGAGGTCAGGATCACCGGGATCTCGTGGGCGGCGAGCCGGTCGGCAACCCGCCACACGTCTCCGGCGCCGGCCAGGATGACCCGCAGCCCTTCTTCGCCGGCGGCCCAGTCGAGGGCGCTCTTGATCTGCCGGATCTCCGAGGCGTGAATCACGATCGGCGTGGCGCCGTCGAGCACCGGGAGCATCGCCTCGAAGCGAGGCTCGATGTCGAAGTCCCGATCGCCGGCGCCCTCCTTGGCCCGGCGGTAGGCCCGGGCGTCGTCGAAGAAGGTGGCGATCCGTTCCAGGCGTTCGTCCCGGCGTTTGATCTGATCTCCACGGGAGGTCGAACGGCCGAAGCGGGAGCGGGTGCGGATGGTGAACGAGGGCCAGCGCACGTGCATCGCCACCGGGCCGGCCGCCAGATGGTCTTCCCAGGTCCAGCCGTCCATGCGAATCAACGAGGAGGTCCCCGAGACCAGGCCGCCGCCCGGGGCCGAGATGGCATGGG
>CAZBZH010000091.1:0-1677 GCA_964496265.1 uncultured Acidobacteriota bacterium
CCATCGTCGTGCTGGGAACGCTGCTGAGCCCGTTGACCCTGACGCCGCTGCTGAGCTTCCTCGGGACCTGAAGCCGCGGGATCACACGACGCCGCAACCACCTCACACCCCAAATCACCAGTGCAGGCAGAGGAAACGTCCCGTATCTTTGATTTTCCACCTCCAGCCGCTGACAGCATCCGCCTGTCCAGGGGAACCGGTCATGCCCCTCAAGCTCCTGAAAAACCGTAGGTTGCACACGCTGCTCGCCCTGTTCTGCCTGGGCCTGGCCCTGCCTGCCGGCGCCGCCGAGCCCGGGGAGGTCGGTGGCGTGACCTGGGTCAGCAAGGCCTGGATGGAGTGGGAGCCCGAACCGGGGGCGGAAAGCTACACGGTCTATCGGGGCTACCTCCCCGATCTGGGATCCGACTATTTCGGCACCTTCCTGATCGGCGAGCGGGACTATCACAACGGCTTCGACCCGGCGGAGCCGGTGCCTGACTGGGGCTTCTTCTATTTGATCACCGCCAACAACGCCGACGGTGAAGGGGAGATGGGAAGCGGGAACGCCGCCGGAACCCCGACCGCCCGTCCCAACAACCAACCCTGGCCCGGTCTCGGCGTGGCGGGGGAGTGGAGCGACATCCGCTCCTGGCCCGACATCTCGATCCATAGCGCCGTGCTTCACACCGGCAAGCTGATCACCTGGCGCGGCGACGCCAGCTCCTACACCACCACCAGCTACGTCTACGATCCGGTGACCGACAGCTTCACCTCCCAGGTGGCCCACATGGACCTGTTCTGCGGCGGTCACACCTTCCTGGCCGACGGCCGCCTGTTGGGCATCGGAGGAACCTCCGACTACGACCCCTACGCCGGCGGCAAGTGGAGCGGCATCTTCGATCCGGTGACCGAGACCTGGTCCGACGGTCCCGACATGGCCGACGGCCGCTGGTACCCGACCGCGGTGAGCATGGGCGACGAGACGGTATTGACCTTCTCCGGGCTGGATGAGACCACCGCGCTCAACCCCAAGGTCGAGCGCTACGATCCGGCCACCGGTTCCAGCGGCGCGTGGAGCGTGCTGCCCGGTGCCAACCGCACCATCGAGTACTACCCGCGGATGCACCTGATGCCCGACGGCACCCTGGTGCACGTGGGCATCGAGGCCGAGGCGTCGACCTTCGACGTGGCCACCGAGACCTGGGCGCCCCTGGCGACGTCGAGCTACGGCGTGCGTGAGGAGGGGACCTCGGTGCTGCTACCCCCGGACAACCAGCGGATCATGATCCTCGGCGGCGGCCAGGAGCACTACGGCGACCAGAACGACCACGGCGATCACGGCGACCATGGTGGGGAGCACGGCAGCGGCGGCGACACCAAGCAGATCGCCACCGCCACCGCCGAGATCATCGACATGTCGGCGGAGACGCCCGCCTGGGCCGGAACCGCCTCGATGCATTTCCCGCGGATGCACGGCAACGCGGTGCTGCTTCCCGACGGTACGGTGCTGGCCGCCGGCGGCGGCTACAACCACCTGACCCCGACCTTCCCCGCGGAGGTGTTCGACCCCGCCAGCGAGACCTGGACCGTGGCGGCGTCGATGCACTCCTACCGCCGCTACCACTCGAGCGCCGTGCTGCTCCCCGACGGCCGGGTGTTCTGGGGCGGCAGCGACGAGAACCCGACGGGTGAGTT
>CAZBZH010000091.1:1687-11002 GCA_964496265.1 uncultured Acidobacteriota bacterium
GTATCTGTTCCGCGGTCCGCGGCCGACGATCACCGCGGCGCCCGCCTCGGTGGGTTACGGACAGGCGTTCCAGGTCGACACCCCCGACGCGGCAAACATTGCCTCGGTGGTGTTCATGCGGCCGGGAGCCACGACCCACTCGATCAACATGGAGCAGCGCTACGTCCCGCTCAGCTTCACCAGCGGAGCGGGCAGCGTCCAACCGACCACGCCGAGCAACCGGCATCTGGCGCCCCCCGGCTACTACATGATGTTCCTGCTCGACGGCGACGGCGTGCCCTCGGAAGCCCGTTTCATCCAGCTGCGCTGACCGCGCACCGAATCGACTATGCTTGCGGGCGGAGGGCCGACGTGATGCGCCTTGACCGCCTGATCCCCTGGATGCTCGCCTGTGCGGTACTCGCCGCTCCGGCGGCGGCCGAGACCGCCTGCGACGCTCCCGACGCCCACCCGTGGTTGGGTCAGTCCAGGCAACGGATGATCCAGTTCAGCCTCTTGATCCAGGACTCCATGTCCCGGGGAGCCACCCTCGAGTCCTGCAGCGGGACCGCCAACGAGGGGGAGGATGGCGAGCTGACCGGCGAACTGAAGCTGACCTTCTCCGACGGCTTGCGGTTCCGCTTCGAGGCCGGTCCGGGAAGCGGTGTGGCGCTCCACGAGATGCCCGGCGGTTTCCCTGACGAGGCCGCGACCCTGGAGGTATTGCGGCGCTACGCTCAGCGGATGGCCCTGCAGATGGACTGGGAGAATCCCGAGATCGGCGCCGAGGGGGAGCGGGAGGTTCGGACCTACCGTGCTCCGGGCTCCGACTCCAATGCCGAGGCGGCGTTGATCTACGCCGACGGCACCCTGGTCGCGATTCGACTCAGCAGCTCGGACTGAGCCGCCCGGACGGGGCCCGGGAATCGACGGGCGTCCGGCCGTGTTCTTGAATCGTCCTGCTTAGCGCCCCGCGCTACGATAGAGGTGCGCGGCCGTTGAGCCCCTCCAGCGAGGAGAACCCCCATGCTGTTCCGCAAGACCGAGATGATTACCGCCGAGAAGGCCCTGCCCGGGCGCAGCGAATCGATCCCGGTGCCTTCCAAGCACTACGTGCTGGGCACGCCGATGAAGCCTCCCTTCGAGGGGATGGAGCTGGCGATGTTCGGCATGGGCTGTTTCTGGGGCGCCGAGCGGAAATTCTGGGAGGCCGAGGGGGTGCATTCGACCCAGGTCGGCTATGCCGCGGGGCACACCCCGAACCCGACGTATCAGGAAGTCTGTAGCGGTCAGACCGGTCACAACGAGGTGGTGCGGGTGGTGTTCGACCCGGCCAGGATCTCCTACGACGAGATCCTGCGCATCTTCTGGGAGAACCACGATCCGACCCAGGGCATGCGCCAGGGGAACGACACCGGCACCCAGTACCGTTCGGGCGTCTACTGGTACGGCGAGGCCCAGCGGGAGGCGGTGAACCGCAGCCGTGAGGCGTTCCAGCAGAAGCTGGTCGCGTCGGGTTACGGACAGATCACCACCGAGGTCCTCGAGGCGCCGGAGTTCTACTACGCCGAGGACTACCACCAGCAGTACCTGGCCAAGAATCCCGGCGGCTACTGCGGTCTCGGGGGTACCGGCGTCAGCTGCCCGATCGGCGTCGCCACCTCCGACAGCTAGCCGCGCTCCGGCCCGGCTTCACTCGCGGGCCTACTCGGCCTGGTGAGCCTCGCCCGGTGGCAGGCCGCCGGGGCCCTTCTCGAACACACCGACACAAAAAAGCGCCGGGGAGATGACCTCCCCGGCGCCGCCAGTGGGGACACGGCTACGGTTAGTCGACCAGGCCGACCTGGCCGCGCAGCTCTCCGGCGGGGAAAGCTTCGGTGTGCAGGTTGAGGTAGATGTTGCCCGCCGCCAGCTCGTTGAGCAGGGAGACGAAGCTCTCGCCGCCCAGCGGACCGGTCAGGTCGCTGGCGTCGATGCTGATCTGGATGCCGTTGTTGCGGATCCCGTCACCTAGGTCGGCGACCACCGGGCCGTTGACGCCCTCGGCACCGAGGTGCAGGTGGGCGGCGACCAGCGGGCCGGTCAGATCCCGCACGAAGGCCTGGATCTCGAGACGCTCGCCGTTGCGGGAGCGCAGGCGGGCGTTGCCGGTGGCGTCCGAGACCACCGCGTCCTCCTGGACTTCCGCGCCGGTGGAAAGGTCCGCCTCGAACTTCACCCGGCCGCCCAGGTCGACGAAGCGCAGGGTGACCGACAGCAGGCGGTCGTCGGCGTCGTTGAAGTCGCCGTTGCCGAAGACCGGGTAGTTGAGCACGCCGTCGGGGTAGGCCAGATCGCCGGGGGCGGCGAAACCGGGGGCGGGGGTGACGACCGGCTCGGCGGTGGTGACCCCGGTGTCCGGCGCGCCCTGGTTGAGGAAGGCCACGTTTCCGGCGACCTCGTCGTTCAGTTCGGTGCCGGCGTCGTTGGTCTCGTCGCCGGAGACGACGAAGTTGGTTCCGACGAAGTTGCCGGCGTCATCGAACAACTGGTGGGCCAGCGGGTTGCCGTTGGCGATGAAGAAGTCGTTGCTGGGGATGATCATCGACGCGTAGCTGAAGTAGCGATCGATGGACGGATCGACCTGGAAGGTCACGCCGGCACGGTCACCCGGGGCCAGCGGTCCGGCCGGGCCGGGCAGGCCGCTGACCTGCGGCGCGCCGCCGGTCAGGGCGTCGAAGGTCGCGGTGATCGGGCCGTTGTTGCCGTCTTCGGCCAGGGCTTCGATCTCGTTACCGCCCAGCGGGACACTGGCAAGCTGGCCGCCGTCGTAGGAGTCGAAGGTGCCGTCGTGGATCCCGATCCAGATCGGGGTGAGGAAGGTGCCGCGGGAGGGGGAGGCGTTCTCCACGGTGACGACCACCGAGGGGAGCGAAGCGGCGCCGCGGCTGGAACCGCTCGAGGTGTCGAGGGAGGTGTCGACGTTGCGGGCGATCGACTCGGCGGAGACCGACGAGACGGCGAGGAGGGCGACAAGGGAAAGCACGGTCAGGGTTCTGAACATCTTGGGGGCTCCTTCAAACATGTCGAAAACAGAAGTTCTTCGGGGACTTTGTTTGGCCGAACGCGCCCACCGCGTCCGGTCGACGGGGAAGAACCCCTAGACAGGTCTGTCTGTTCCGGCGATCGTTGCTTTGAGAAATTTTTGAGATTCCGCGGGTGTTTTCCCATCGAGAATCGAGGGGCCTATGCTGTTGAAAAAGAAGCACTTCGCCCTGGAAAGGAAGCCGCGATGGCCGAGTCCAGAAAAGATCAGTTGATCGAAACAGCCTTCCGGCTGTTCCAGGCAGACGGCTATCGCAGCACCGGCATCAACCGGATCCTCGACGAGGCCGGGGTGGCGAAGCAGACCCTCTACAACCACTTCCGCACCAAGGACGAGTTGATCCTGGCCGCCCTCGAACGCTGGGACCGGGATTCACGCCGGTGGCTGATCGATGCCATGGAGGCCCGCAGCGACGACCCCCGGGAGCGGCTGCTGGCCCTGTTCGACGTGCTCGATGAGTGGTTCGCCTCGGCGGGTTTTCGCGGCTGCCTGTTCGTCAACGCCGCGGCGGAGTTCGGCGATCCCGCTGATCCGATCCACCAGGCGGCGGCCGATCACAAGCAGGAGTTCCGGGAGTACCTGTTGGCTCAGGCTCGGCTGCTGGAGGTAAACGACCCGGCAGGGCTGACCGAGCACATTGCGCTGTTGATGGAAGGGGCGATCGTTACCGCCCAGGTCGGTGGTGCGGATGGCGTGGCCGCGCGAGCCCGCGCGGCGGCCGACACGCTGATCGCTGCCGCCGGTTCCGCGGCCTAGTTGCTTGAGTCGTTGGCGGCGGGAACCTCCGCCTCCAGCGCCTCGACCTCCTTGCGGCGCCAGGCATCCATCTCGGCGTTGAGACTGTTGTTGGCCGAGATGTAGGTGTTCGGGCCCTTGCGTTTGCGCACCGAGACCTTGAAGGTCGACTTCATGCCGCGCCGGGCCAGCTCTCCCTCCAGCGTGCTCTTTAGCCGGTCGCGAATGCGATGGGAGGTCTTCTGGTGGGTCCGGGTGCGCACGTTGAGCGGGCGTCCCGCCCGGGAGCAGATGTGCCCGTAGAACCGCCTGAGGTCCTTGAGCATGGCCATCACCTCGCCGGAATCGTTGCGGATCGTCGAGACCCACTCGTAGATCCAGAAGTACTCGATGTCGAAGTATTCCCGGCGGGTCTTCCGGTAGCGGCGGATCTCGGCCACCATGAAGATCAACTCTTCGGGAGAACGCTCCCGTAGGCAAACGAAGGCGGGCTCGTAGCCCGCGGCCCGGGCGACCTCGTTGGCGCGGATATGGTGTTCCAGCCGCTTCAGCGCCGAGTACTCACGGTCCAGCTTGCCGGCATAGGCGGTGCGCACCGCCTGGAGAATCTTCTCCACGTCGTCACCGGTGGCGAAGCGGGTTACGCCCGAGGGTTGCCAGGGGTCGGAGTCCTGCACCTTGGTGTACGTGGGGACGTAGATCCGTTTGGTGACGGCGCGCCGCAGCTTCTTGCCCTCGAGACCCCGTTCCTGCAACCAGGCCCGGGTGTTCTCGGAGAGCCTCTTGAGTTCATCCATGCTGGTAGCCTCGATGTTCGCGATGCATGCCGGTGGGCCGGAAGCTCTGCTTGATCTGCCTCAAGCCCTGGCGGCCGACATCCGAGCCGTCGTTGACCAGGGGGTAGTCCCTCAGACTCGATAGAAAACTCCGCCGTTGGTAATAGGTAAGTCCCTTGATGTCCGATTTGCACTTAGCTTCGTGAAAACAGCCGAGCTGCGAGTGGATCGCTCCACCGAAGCCGTAGCCCACCAGTTCTCCGTCGATCAGGATCACCTGGCCGCGCAGCACCGTCTCGGGCAGTGCTCCGGCGAGCCGAATCATCCGCCGGGCGGAGCTGCGGCCTCCGGAGGTGCCGTGGCGCTCCCGGTGCTCCGCCGTCCACGCGTCGAGTAGGCGGTAGCAGGCCTCCGCGTCTTCCGGGCGGTAGGGGCGAAGCTCCACGTTCGGCAACTTCTCGATGGCCGAGACATTGCGCCGCACCGTGCGCAGCCGGGAGCCGCCCAGGTCGTCGAAGTCGGCCGGGTTGAACAGGTACTGCTCGCGGCGAGCCACCACCCGCATGCCCGCCTCGGCGACCGCCTCGGCGTCCCGGTCGTCGATGCGCATCACCCGTCCTGCCTTGTCCCCGTTGTGATCGTTGATCCGCTCCAGGCAGCGGCGAAGCACGGCGGGGTTCATCGGAGTCGGGGCCAGGTACAGATCCAGCCGGGCCACGTCTTCGACCTTCTGCCAGCGGTAGACGCAAAGGGAGCCATCGTCCTCGCCCAGGTAGATCGCCCGGCGGTTTCGGCGCTGGTAGGACAGCAGGACCGGGTAGTAATAGCTGAACCCCGTGGGGCGCCCCGCTTCGGCGAGCCGCGCGTAGCGGGGATACTCCGCGGCGGTGGCCTCCACCAGGCCCGAGAGCCCGTTGGATGCGTCCGGCGATGACTGAGGCCTGGTGGTTGCCACGAGCTAGTCCTGGTAGCCGCGATACTCGGGGTGCATCGCGACGGGGCGGAAACTCTGTTTGAGTTGTTGCAGGCCGCTGCGGCCGGCGTCGGAGCCGTCGTTGACCCGGTCGTAGCCGCCCAGGTGCAGCAGGAAGCTACGCAACTGGAAGTAGGTCAAGCCGGCGACCTCGTTGTCACACTTCCGTTCGAAGGAACAGGCCATGCCCGGATGGATGCTTCCGCCGAAGGAGAAGGCGACCAGTTTGCCCGCGAGCAGGATGACCTGGCCGGTGAGCGCCTCCTCGGGGAGCCGGCCCGCCAGTTCGATCACCCGTTTCGACGAACCGTAGCCGCCGGCGCTGCCGTGTTGTTCCCGGTGGATCGTGCGCCAGCGCTCCAGCAACGCGCGGCAGGCCTTGCGATACTCCGGGGTATAGGTCTGGACCTCGAGGTCTTCGAGTTTCTGGACCCGGGAGACATTGCGCCGGATGGTGTAGAGCTCCTTGCCGGCGAGCTCCCGGTACTTCTCGGGCGCGAACACGAACTGTTCCCGGCGCTTGCGCAGGCGCAGGCCGGCCTCGGCCGCCGCCTCGGCGTCGGCAGCGTCGATGCGCAGGACCCTCGCCGAGCGGTCCCCGTTGAAGTCGTTGGCCCGCTCCACGCAGCGCCGCATCACCCGGGGATCCATCGGCGTCGGCGCCAGGTAGATCTCCAGGCGCGGCCGCTCGCCGCCCGGTTCGAGACGGTAGATGCAAACCGAACCGTTGTCCTCGCCCAGCAGGATCTCGCGGCTTCCCGGACGCTGGTAGGCCAGCAAGCCCGCGAGGAAGTAGCTGCTGCCGCTGGGGCGGCTGGCCGCCAGCGCCCGGGCGTACTCCGGGTAGTCCTCGGGTGAGGCCATACGCAAACCTGTGAGCGCGTCGGCATTTGCCGGACCCGGCTGCATCTCGACTCCGTCAGGGGGCGGGAACGTGGATGAGGCGGCTAGTTTATTAGGGTCCGGCGGGAAGGGCGAGGGATCAAGCGGATTCGCCGACCGCCCTCCGAGCGCGGGTGTTCCCGCATGTTCGAACGCGGCCGGGAGCCCTGGATCGAGGGTGGCCCGGGGATTGCACTGGAAACGGTCGGGATAACGGGCTTTTTGGGGGAGAGGGAGTTCCGGGTGACCCTCGGACGCGCCTTGATCGCCATCGCAGTGCTCCTGACCGCGGCCCACGCCGCGATCCAGGCCGCGCCTGCGCAGCTCTGTAGCCGCTCCATGCCGGTCCAGGCCGGGGGAGCGACCCTCGAGCTACGCTACTGCGCCGACTTCGACCTGCTCGGTGCCCCCCGCACCCAACGCCGGGCGGTGATCGCGCTGCACGGAACCGACCGTAACGCCGTCGACTACCTGCGCTACGTCCAGGATGCCGCCGATCTGGCCGGCGAACGGAGTCGCACGCTGTTGGTCGCGCCCCAGTTCGTCACCGAGGAAGAGCTGCGAGCCTACAACCTGTCGCCGCAGACGGCCTACTGGTCGGACAGCGGTTGGAAGCAAGGCAATCGCTCCCTCGACGATCCCGCCTTTCCGCGACAGGGGCGGGTGTCCTCCTTCGCTGCGCTGGAGCAACTGATCGAACGCCTACAGCAGGTCGCTCCCGATCTCGACACCGTCGTGATCGCCGGTCATTCCGCCGGCGGACAGTTCGTCCAACGCTTCGCCGCCGGGAACGATCTGGACGGCAAGCCCGACACGGTGGGTATTCATTACCTTGTGGCGAACCCCTCGTCGTATCTCTACTTCTCCGACGAGCGCTTGGATCGCGACCTCGATCAGTTCATCGTTCCGGTCAGCACCGGGTGTCGAACCTGGTACAACGATTACAAATACGGACTCGATGAACTGAACAGCTACATGGCCGCTGCGGGGGCCGGCACCATCGCCCAGCGCTATCCCGGCCGCCGGGTCGCGTACCTTCTGGGTGCCGACGATGACGATCCGAATTCCTCGTCGCTGGACACCTCCTGCGCCGCCCAGCATCAGGGGCGGCATCGCCGGGAACGGGGAGAGATCTTCGCCCGGCATCTGCGGGATCGCTTCGGAGTGGTGGAGGTCGGCGGGCACGAGACCTCGGTGATTCCCGGGGTCGGTCACAGCGGCCGCCGCATGCTGCAGTCCGATTGCGCGCTCTACTACCAGTTCGGCCGCAGCGATCTGGCAGGAGCCTGCAACGGTCTGCAGGCGACGGAGCCGCCCGGGGCGCCCGCCGGACTCAACGCGCGCTGAACCGGGGGGCCGGCGGCCTCAGTCCCTGAGGCAGCTGAAGCGGGGCATCGCGGCGGCGATGTCGTCGCGATGGATCCCCAGGCCCAACGCGACGCCGACCGCCTTGACCAGGGCGTTGCGGCGCACGCGATCCTCGGTCGCCGCCGGCGGTAGCTCCAGCGTCCGGGCGGGCGCGTTGCCATCGACGATCTCGAGGGCGGGCTGCTTGTCCGCGGCGGGAAGCACGCCGACCGCGCCTCGCCGGGCATGACGTTCGATCTCGGCCAGCGCCCGTCGGCCGCCGGTGAGGATCACCCGTTCCGGTTCCAGCCGGGCCAGCAACTCCTCGGTCAACGGGTGCCGCAGGTCGAGCAGGACCGGTCCGGTCGCGGCGCGCACCGCGACGTCGACCCCGTGCCGGTAGGTCGAGGCATCCCGCCCCTTGGTCGGGCCGAGCACCACGACGACCCGGCAGCGATCCAGCCGCAGGCCGTGACGCCGCACTCGTCCGGGGGGCGCGGTGTGGACCAGCACCTCGACCCTGGGGTCTCGGCGCAAAAAGCGCAGGACCTCGTTGCGGCTGAGCTCCACCGTCTCCACCGGCTTGCCGCCGATCGTGGCCCGTTCGGCGCTGGAGAGCCCGACGCTGTGTCCCGCGGCGCGCAGCAGCCGTTCGATCTCGCCGGCAACGGCCGAGGCGTGACGATCGCCGGCGACCACCACTGCGGGGATGCGGGCGGGGCCCGGGTGCCCACACATGGTGCGCAACATCCGTCCCGCCTGATCGATCCGTTCCGCGGGGTCGGTACTGGTCACTCCCGAGGCGATCGACGAGGTCGAGAGGGTCTGCTGCTGTGCCCCGTCACCCAGCCGGATATACGACATGCCCAGAAGCTCGTGAGGCAGATCGACCTGAATTGCCGCGGCGGCGGCCAGGGCGGCGCCCTCGGTGCGGCGCCGCTTCTTCAACCGGGTGCGCGCCCGCTCCAGCTCACCGTCGAGCTGTTCCGTCTTGCCCTCGCGGCCGCCCAGGAGTTCAAGGACTCCGGTCTGCCCGAGGCCGGCGGCCAGCCGGGCCAGCCGGGCGTGGGAGGAGCTCCAGGCCAGCAGGATCCCCGCCTTCCGCTCGGGGTCGTCGATGACGGTGCTGAAGTCGGAGCGCGGCGTGTGCCGCAGGTAGCGGGTCAGCGAGCGGTCGATGGCGTGAATCAACTGCAGCAGCGCCTCGGCAAAGGTCGCTTCGCCCCGGTCGAGCCGCGCGAGGAAACGCAGCCGGGAACCGGTATCCGGAGGTTCGGGATCCAGCGCACTCAGGCGATCAAAGAAGGCCGCGGCCCGCCCCGCCTCGATCTCTCGTGTCGCCGCCGGAATCTCCGCGGGCAGCACGAACACTGAATGATCGTCGAAGGCATTGCAGCCCTCGAGCAGCCGTCCCGCCGACGGGTCCAGGTTGCCCACGGCATCGGCCCAGTCTCGGGGGTCTCGGGTCGCCTTGCTCATACCCGCCTCGTCATTCCCGCGCCGCGGCCTGCGCCGTGCCCGCCTCGGGGGAGTGGGCT
>CAZBZH010000092.1:0-11000 GCA_964496265.1 uncultured Acidobacteriota bacterium
ACGGCTCCCGCCACGACTCCGGCTCCGGCTCCGGCGACGGCTACGGCTACGGCTCCGGCTCCGGCGACGGCTACGGCTCCGGCGACGGCTACGGCTCCGGCGACGGCTACGGCTACGGCTCCGGCTCCGGCGAATGATTGACCATCCGGTATTCGACTGCCGCCTGTTCGGCGGCAAGCTGAGGAAGCGCCGCCTAGCCCAGGGGCTAAGCCTCGAGGCGATCGCCGCCCGGGCTGGCATCGGCAGGGGCACCCTTAGCCGGATAGAGCGGGGGCGCTTCCAACCGAACGTGACTACTTTCCTGCGTCTGTGCAAGGTGATGGGGCTCCGGTACCCCATGGATTACCTGGTGAAGCCGGAGAGAGCACTCGAACAACAGCTATGTAGCATGTGCTACAAGGACCCGCGAGACGGCATGAGCTTGCTGTGTGTGCGGTGTCAGAGAGAGGGGGAACGACCGTGAGAGAATGGTCCTTATGGCTAGGCTTTGTCGGCACCCGGACGATGCTGCTTATCAGCGGAGTGGCCGCTATCTGCGCGTTCATCGTTTTCGAGGAGAGGGATATAGGCTACCTACTGGCCGGTATTATGTCGTTGTTTTTTTACGTATCACTTGCGCATCTGGTGGTACGCCGTGAGCGCTAAAGACTGGTGCAGCAAGCTGACCTTTGCAGCCCTCGAGGAACAGGGATTCCATGTCGAGAGCGTCGAGGTCAAGGGCGTCAAAGGCAGAACCAAGGATTTCATGGGGTGCTTCGATGAGCTGGCCTGGCACCTGGACGGCCGGTGCTACCTGATCCAATCCACGGAGCGGGGGCACATCCAGGCCCGCCGGCAGAAGATAGACGACGCCCTAGCCGACAAAAACAAGGCCGAGGCCATCAAGAAATGGATCGAAGCCGAGGGCCGGCACGCCGAAATCTGGGCCTGGGGATGCGCCAAGGGGACGCAGCTCAGAAAGATGGAGCTGCTGGTGGAGTACGTGCCAGTCAAGGCTGTTCGTAGCCGACAGTTAACTACGGACGTGCGCTGGGCGTTCCGGTGGCAGGAGGTGATCCCGTGAAGTACGAAGTAGACATGGGCGACGATGGCGTCGTGCACCTTGATGCGCTGGGATTTCTTAGCGCGGCCGAAATGGCGGTGGCCCAGCATGAGCTTTCACGGCTGGAGTACCCGATCGCATCTGGCTCTCAAGAGATCGTCGTGACTGTCCGCCGGTGCGGGTCTACGATGCCGCCAATAAGAGTCCGTGTAGGTGGTGACCCTTCGCCCCAATACTGGTCAAGGCAAGAGCTATGACCCAGCTCCCCCTATTCACCGGCCAGGCCCGTAAGGCCCGGGGGCAGAAGCGGGTCGAGAGAATGAACCGACCAGGGCGAGGACGAGCTAGGCCGGGCTAGGCCCAGCACGGAAAGGCAGGGCTTAGCGTGGCAACGACAGGCAAGGTAAGGCAAAAGTCAGGGTCGGAATGAGACCGAGAAATGAGGCGCGGCTAGGCATTGCCGGGCCAGGCTGGGCAAGGCACGCAAAAAGCAAGGAAAGGCACTTTTAACTGATACGGGGGAAATGATGAAAGAGTTCGCAGTAACGATCGAAGGTACGACGCCAATGATCCTGAACCGCTTCACTGAGGAAGCTCAGAAGAAGGCTACCTCTGGAAACACGGTCTCAACGGTAGGCGACCGGGGAACTCCTCGGGAAATTGCGGAGAAGAAGCTATACACAAGCGCTGACGGAAAGAAACTGATACTCCCCGGGCCGAACATGTTCCGGTGTCTCATCGACGCGGGGAAGTTCTTCAAGGCTGGGAAGTCCAAGGTCACGACCCAGAAATCCAGCCTAATCCCCGCCGCCGTCGCGATGAACGATATCGAGATCCCCATCAAGTACAAGGAACCGTGGGAGGTAGACTCGCGCCCCGTCCGAATTCCGTCAACCGGCGGTCGCATCCTCGCCCATCGGCCCATGTTCAACGATTGGTCCCTGTCTTTCTCTCTCGAACTGGACGAGACGATCATTTCGCCGGCCCTTCTCCGCGAGATTGTAGACGCCGCCGGCAAGAGAATCGGCATTGGCGACTTCCGCCCGGACTGTAAGGGCATGTTCGGAAAGTTCGTCGTCACCCACTGGAAGAATGGAGACGCTGCTTAGCAGTGCATTGCAAGGCTAGGCTAGGCTGGGCTAGAAACGGCACGGCTTGTCAAGGTGGCGCAATGCGAGGTTGGGCGAGGCTGGGCACGGAAAAGCAAGGCGATGCGAGCGGGTCAAGTCCCGCAGGGCATCGAATCACGCCCGGGAAATCCGGGTCTGGAGGCTGAAAGATGGGATTTGATCTAGTTGCAAACAACAAAGAAGCGGGCGACCTTCACATGGGAGTTTCGTGGCTGACACTACAGCAGTACGTTGGCTGCATCTGGCCAGTCGATAACGTTTCCAACTCTCCGCGATGGATGATGACCACCAACACCGAAGACAAGCGCTTTAAGCCGGACCACAACTACCCGATCAACCTAACGAACGACGGTTTCGAAGTGACCGAAGAAGAGGCGAAATGGATGGCGCGCTGTGCCGCGAACGTTGTGGCGATCCATGAGCAGTTTAGTAAGGAGCGCGAGCACCACCCGGAAGAATTCCTTATCCTCAAGACGGAACGCCTCAAGCATTTTGCCGAGTGGGCGCCGAAGTCAGGCGGTTTTCAAGTTTGGTAACCCATGGCCCTGCCCTGCCGGTCGGCGTTGGGAGCGCTGGTGGAACGCTGGCGGAGTGGGGCCGCCAAAGAGAAAGAGAGGCTGAGTATGAAATTGATTGCTGTACTGACAGCACTGGCCGTGAGCGCCGGTACTGTGGTTGTCACCCTGTCCAAATACGAAAGTTACGCGGATCCTAGTGGTGCGCGGTTCGTCGTGGAATCCGTCAACGAGCGGGTCATCCAGGTCAGCATTAAGGGCAACGGTAAGACAAAGGAGACCATCGACCGGGTATCCCGAAACGAATGCATTGCTTGGCGGTCCAAGTCCGGCTGGCGGCACGCAACGTTTCTGGATTGGGAAGGACCTCGGGTGCGGGCGCTGTTCGACGATGGGCGCGGCGTAAACTGCTACGAACCCTACCGATAAAACGAGAAACGGGGCGCCGACTGCCGGGACTGAAACAGCAGCCGGCGCCCCTGCCGGGGGGTACCTAGTCTTCGTCGTCGTCCGGTACGCCGATCTGGTCAAGGTCGGCGGCAGCATCCCGCACCGTGGCCAGCATTCCGTTCACTAGCGCCTTAGCCAGCGTACCCTTGAGCTCCTGACCTTCCCGCCTCGCCGCCTGCTTGACGGCCTCGACGGCGATCCGCTCTTTGGCGGTCCCGTCCAGCACGGCGAAGGCTTGATTCTCGAGCACGACCACGATATCTCGGGCCGACTCGGCCACGGCGGGCTTGATCTGGCCCCAGAAGTTCTTGATGGCTTTCTTCGTCTCTCTACGGCAGCCCATCTATCCCCCTTTGTTACGCCCGCACCAGGCAACCCAGGCGGGCAGTAGAATGAACCGGGCGGCAAGCAGGCCCACCATGGGCGGCCCGCCCCAGGTCAGCAGCCACTTGGCCCCGTCCACCAGAACGCGGGCAGTCTCAGCGTCGAACGTCATCGGCCGGCTGATCTCGGCCCGTGATGGCCGCACCCAGGGTCGCCACCAGATAGCCTACCCAGCGGTACTCATCCGGCAGCGGGGTAGCCTCGCCCACCATGACGGAACCGGCGGCGACTAGCCCCACCCGGAACACCCGGATGGCGAAACTCTTGGTCGTCCAGAAGTCGAGAAACAGTTGCTTCATCGTTTGTCCTTCCGCTCAACTGTGAGCACTACATGAAACGAGACCTCTCGTCCTTTCCATCCCGGTAAGCACTCGTCATACGTTTTGCGCAATCGACGAATTGCCTCATCGAATGCCCCGTCATCCCCGTGCAACTCCCTACAATCGTTCGAGATTTTGCAGTGGCGAGCGGATATGCCGGGAACCGTGGTTGTCATGGCCTTTCCTCACAGAACGATCGCTTCGTCTTACCTTCGTAGGGGTAGGCCAGGCCCTCATCAATCAGGATAGATGCGTAGTCCCGCCCATCCGGCAGGATCACCGACGCCACTACCCGGCCGGCGTACTTGCCCTTCTGGACCTCCAGCAACCGCAGGGTTGCGCCCAAGGGCATGAGTTTCTGAGCCAGTAGGCTTGCCCGTTCCCCGAGCTCGCGCTCAGCCGGACACTTGGCCCGCCAACCCTTCTCCGGTGTGTCGATCCCGGCCACCCGGACGAAGGTGGTTACCTCGAGGTCCACCCAGGGCCGGGCCTTGACCTCGACGGTATCCCCGTCCAGGACGCGGACCACCTTGGCCTCGATCGGACCGGGAACGAACAGCAGGGCCAGTAGGACGCTCAGCATTGGGCTCAAGCTCCTATGAGGGAGCGCCGGTACTCATCCAGCGGGAAGAGCCGGCCAGGGCAGGTCTTGGGCGCTACGGTGCTGTGGCCGATTACGTTCTCGATCGGGATATCGTAAGCCTCAAGCAGCGCGACCAGGTGCGGTCGAGCGAAATCAAGCATGAGCGGGTCTGGCGCCGCAGCGTCGAAGTTGCCCACAAAGCAGACATGAATGGCCTTCCGGTTCATGCCCTGCTGGTAGGCCGCTGCGGCGTGCTCGTGGAACGGCCGGCCAAGCAGCGCTTCGTACTCGCCGTTAACCCGCTCGATGCCCAGATGGTAGCCGATGGCGCGCCACCCGTTGTGTTCCACGTGGAACCTTCGGATAGCCTGCCAGGACACCGACGCGGAGTCTTCGGTCGCCGAATGATGCAGCATCAGGTGGGTTTTCACATCAGACTCCACACAAACAGGACAGCCATGGCCAGCACCGCAACCCCCGAGGCGCACACAAGAAGGTACGCGAACTCGACCCGGTCCTCTAACTTTCTAACCTTTCGGCGTTCTATGGCACGAGAATGAGCCAATTCCTGAATGGTCTTCTCCAGCTTCCTGATCCGCTCGTTTAGCGGATCGTGGAACACGCCTATCCCGCCTCCTCGAGTTCTAACCTGTCCGGCCCGAGGATGCTGGTCAACTGCGTCTCTTTTGCCGCGACCTCGGACGGGGCCGGGATGATGGTTTCGAGCCATGTATAAGACCCGTCAGGCTCCGTCTTCCACAGCTTGAACTTGGTCAGGACGCCGCCGACAAACACCTTTGACCAAACGTCAGCGTTAGGGTTCATGCGCCGCCCCCTCTCTGTTGCAGAATAGCATTCTGAAGGTCCTTAACGTCATCTCTTAAATCATCCAGCCGCTTGTTCGTGCCGTCCAGTCCCGCCGAGAGTTCGCGAACCTCTCCCCGAACCCGGGCGACCACCCAGATCGGGACCGCGACAAATCCCACCGCCTGCACCAGAAATGCGGCAACCGTAACTGTTCCGGTGTCGAGTTCCATGCGAGACTCCCTACTGCGGATAGCCGGTCCAGGTGGACCCGTCGGAGATGAAGAAGAAGCACTCGGCGGACCCAGCGCAGGATGTAGAACCGTCCCCGTCCCGATCGGAGCACAGGGAGCCGGCCACCGTCCCCGAGGCCGTCGGGCAGTCGTTGGCCCCCGTGGCGCCGTGGACCTTGTACCAGGCCGCTTCATCCGTAGCCTGGCCGATCCGGGTCTCGGCGCCGAAGTCTGCAAGATCGACACAGTCAGAGACGTGGTCCACGCACAGCACGTCAGAGATTAACAGGTCGTTGAGGTCGATATCGGTGGAGTCGAACTGGATCGCGCCGCCGCCCGAACTGCCCCCTTCGTAGAAAATGTCCGTGATGATGCAATCAATGCAGTCATCCCCGGTCTCGCCGTGAATGGCATGTTGGCCGCTGCCCTGGTCGTAGAAACGCATCCCCTCCCAGGTCAAGCGGGTTGCGTCCAACCGGACGTTAAAGAACCGCGTATTGGCCCCGTCCATGGTCACTTCCCAATCCGAGAAATGCAGGTCGGAAATGTCGGTGTTGATGAACTGAATAGCCCCGGTCGTGTTAGCGGCAAAGTCCGAGACGTTGAATCCGTTGAAGGTCACATCGACGACCTCGACGGCACGGATCTCTACCGGGTCACCTGCTGCTCCTGCAATGGACACGTTATCGAACCGCACCCACTCATCGTTTTCCGTTAGGTTGCTGTTGTCGTAGTTGTTCGGGTGGTTGTTTGCGAAGGTAATGCCGTCGTCCACGTTGTTGAGCGTGATCTCACCCACCGTCACGCGGCGCGAAGGCTGCTCAATAAGCAGACCGTCACCCCCACCACTGCCCGTACCGTAGCAGTTCATGCGAGTAATGCTGGGTGCGATGTGGTACGTGCCGATGTTGGCACACCATTCATCCGTAGAATCTAGGTAGACGTCTAGACCATCCACGCTAGAAAATTCTGTGGCGTTGTGGTTCGTTCCGGTGCCCGGCCCCTGCCCGTCCGTGTAGAGGTTGACGGTGCCGTTCGTAAACCGGACTCCGTCGCCGTTGACGACCAACGTCGACTTGAACGTGCATCGGCTGCACCCGCGCATCTCGAGGCCCGGCTGGCCGTCTCGAGGATCGTAGATCTGGTTCTGGAACGCACTGATGTACCGCAGCGTGTCAGTGCTCGCGTCGTCGATGCGAAAATTGATCCCGGGGGCCTGGGGTGCATCAATGAAGTTCTGGTTGACCTGGGCGTACTGCATGGGCTGGGTCGAACTATCCGCAAAGATGTAGATACCCGGCTGGGTGCTGGTACCTGCCCCCGCCCAACCGCAGCGCTGAACATAGTTCGCCTCGAACAGGATATCTTGACTGTTCTTGGCGTACAAGCAGGTGTGGCGGGTGTCGTGGATGTACATATCGTGGACATGGACCCGGCGGCTCGGGGTGCCCGCGTCGTCCCGGATATAGACGCCCATCCTAGGGCCGGTCAGGGCGTCCAGGTCGGACGCACTCTGATTCATCTCGCCGTCAATCTCGCCCCCGGACATGCGCACGTCGCTCTGCCCGACGATGGCCACGGCAGCTTGATCGCCGGTGGCAGACGCGACCGTGTTGTCGAAGCCGTTCAGGATGGCGCCAGGCGACAGGTCAAGCCAGAAATTGCTAGGGAGCTCGATAATGCCGTAGGTGGTTTCCCCGTTGTCCGCGGCCGGCGGCTGGTAGTCCGCCGCAAGCACGGTCATACGGAGGCCACCCTCCGGGCAGCTCGTGATGGCTGACCCGTCGCCGCAGTAGTCGGTAATGGCGGCCCAGATGTCGTCCACCATCTCGGCGCTGCTATCTCCGTCGTAATCCGGGCCGACGGTTACCCACTCGTAATTGCCGTCGGCGTCCCAATCGTGCAACAGCGAATCCCGCAGCGTTACGGACTCACCGAAGATGTGGGCGCCGCTCCAGGTCGGCACGATGCCCTGGTCTAGATCGGTCACGCCGACACAGTTCGTACAGGCCAGGCCCGTAGCGTTACCCGCCTCGGCGTCTCCCGCCGCGTAGTTTCCGGTGGTATCGGTGCCCAGGGCCACAGCGTTCGCGAGCACGGCGCCGTTAGCGTCCAAGTCCGTGGCGTTCCCGAACTCCCCGGCCGCCGGGGTCGTGCTGTCTGCCGTGCAGCCCTCGACCGCCCCGGAGGCGTCCACGCCCAGCGGGTAGTTCCCCGCCGAACAGTTGCCGCCGTTGGCAGCCAGTGCGGTTGCCGTAGTGGCCGGCCCGCCCTCGGTGGTACTGGCGGCATAGCCCCCGGTCGTGTCCGTCCCCAGCGCAACCGCATTCGCCCCGATCGTGCAGACGCCCGAAGAACTGACTGTCACATCCCCGGACAGGCTCACGTTATCCCAGGTATCGATGCCATCGTAGATGGGCACCTGCCCCGCTGAGGGGCTCGAGATGTTGGTGTCGGTCAAGCCGGAGAAGGTGGACGAACCACCTCCTCCACCCGTAGCGTTAGCCACCTCCGTCCAGGTCGATGGCACTGTGCACGACCAGATTTGCTGACTCGCAGTGACCTTACACTGGTAGTCGTCTGCAGGGCATGAACCGCTTGTTGCCGTGCACTCCGGCAAGATCGACGTCACCCGGCGGGTACCCCCGCCGCGCTGGGCCTCGAGCGGGGGCGCCAACAAGGCCGCCACCAACAGAACCATTACAAGCCGCTTCATAGGGAGGCTTCTCCGCGGGGCGTGTACGCCCGAGTTGTTTGTCGCAGCACGCCCCGCTCCGTCAAAACCCGTTCGAGCTCACGGATGCGGGAGTTGACGCGGCGGTCCTGCTGCTCAGACATGTTCAGGTCTTTCCGGCGGACGCCGGTCAAAGTGTCCAGGCCAACGCGGTACAGCGCCTCCGCGCCTGAGAGATCCGGGTCGCTGAGGTATTCCCGGAACTGACGGTCGCTGACACTGGCAAGCCGGGAAAACGCCCAGGACTTGACCAGTAGCGCGTACCGTTTGCTGTCCACCGTGTAGGTCACTTTGCCGGAAGGGTCGGTGTCTTTGCGGTAGCCGATCCAGTCACGGATAGACTTCGGCGTCTTGGTGTGCTCGATGATGCGGCCCAGGGCATCCGCCCGGGTGCGCACGAGTTCGCCGCCCGTGAAGAAGTCGCGGCCCGTTGCCAGTTCAAGCGGCGTCTTGACCACCGGGTTCATCATGCCCAACCACCGCCGGCCGGTAGGGCCTGCCCCTCCAGACCAGAGGTTGTCCATCACTTGGATAGGCAGCGCCACACCCGTCAGCACCCGCACGGTCTTGCCGTCACCGTCCAGCCGAAGCTTGAGCGCGTCCGCCTCCCACTTGACCATGGACTCGTTTTCGCTGTCCCGCCCCCGGAACGGCTTCAACTGATTGATGAGCATCCCCGGGTTTTTCTGTAGCTGCTTGACGTTCAGGGCCACAGCCTTGCGCGTGAAGGTGTAGAACGGGATGGCGCGGCGGAAGAGTTCGCGTTCGATGTTCGACAGGGCCCCGTAATCAAACAGGAACTCGTTGACGTGATCGGCCGCCTGGCGCGGGTCGACCCCGCGGCGAATGTTCTGCAGCCACAGCGCCATGCGGGACTCGTTGTCGATAAGCCCGCGCAGGTTGGCCAGCTTCTTACCCGCGCCACGCAGTACGGTGCCGGCAGCTACATCACTCGCGCTACCCGTCAGCTCAAGGAACTTCTCACCGGGGATCCAGACGCCGTTACGGCGGGCGAGTTCCCGTAGTTCATCCCAGCCGTACTCGATGCCGTTCGCCGCACGCAGTACGCCGGAGCGGCCTGCCATCACGCCGACCGTATCCAGATGCAACTTGGGGTCGAGCGCGTGGACGCCGATATCCAGCATCGACAAGGCGACGTTATTGTAGGAGTCGCGAATGGCCGAGGCAGGCCAAATGGAGTAGACCCCCAACTTGAACAGGTTGGTGATCTTGTCGTAGCCCTGGACGAGCTTCTGCACACCCTCCGGCAAGTTCAGCACTCGGGCATTGACGTTCTCGATATCGTCCGCGACGGCCTTCGGGATGAGCACCCCAGCGCCGTTGTCCTGCTCGTAGAAGGTGCCGCTTCTCCGCACAAACGTTGCGCGCTCTTCGTCAAGCAGGCGGGCGAGGGTTGGGTCCACATCACCCGGTAAGTTGGCGGCAACCCGGGGGATGTCGTCGGAAAACTCATCCCACACGCCGTTCAGCACGGCGGAAAAGTTGGTACCGCTATCCGAGTCGACCAGAAGCCGACGCATGAACTCGCGGCGGCCATCCGGGCTCAGACTGCGCAGCGTGGCCCGGGCCTGGTCGATACGCTTACTGTCTACGGCAGTCGAATCGAACTTGAGGCCGGACTGCACCGCCTGCGGCTTGACCGCCTGGTCCCGGCGGATGTCCCCAAAGAATTTGTCTACCCGATCAGCCTCCCGGGCACTCAGAAGCCCGGGCTTTGCCAATTTGTCGTAAGCAGCATTATCGAAGATGTCGTCTGCGATACCGAACCGCTCGACGGCCTCCTCGCGCCAGGCTTTCCGGGCAATGCTGTCCGCGTACATATCGACGTAGCGGCCCAGGTTGGCCATGACGTCGTACTCCGGAATCAGCTCGGGATAAACCAGCTTGCGCCCTTCACCCTTCGCGATGTTGTTCAGCCGCTTGGTTTCCTCCCGGGCCTCCCGGAAGGTGTCGAACACCCGGTCTTTGACGAAACTCTCCCGGGGAGTACCCGAGAACCGACCGTCCATGTTCTTGTGATAGGTCGTCAGGTCTTCGGTGTTCTGATAGCCGTGGAAGAAGTAGCCGCGGCGAATGTCCTCCGCCTCGAGCACCCCATAGCCCACGAGGTCTTGGCCTAGTTGCTCATGGATTGCGACCAGGTCGTCGTAAATCTCTCGCTGCTCAGGCGTCAGGACAGCAAGAGACGCCTCTCCTTCTCGGACGTCGTACAGCTTTCGGCCGAGGTTCTTGTCTTTCTTGGCGGCGGCCTGGTAGCGGGAAAGCAAGTCAGGCTTGATGGTCACGTTCCCCGCGACGTCGACAGCGCCCCCGTGCTTGATGACGTTGTGTAGCCGGCCCGCGGTGTAGGAGCGGGCAAGGTCGAAGTTCTGCTTGAGGCGGATCGCCCGATCGCGGATATCCGGCGGCAGGTTCCCGAGGGCGCCGTTCGGGTGGAAGATGTCGTTGAACTTCATCCGCATGGCACGCGCAAACCGTACCGACCCAGCTACTGCAGTTTGGCCGCCCGGGACAGACGTCAACACGTCGACGGCGCGGTCCCCAATGTAGCCCGCGAGCTCCGGCGTGCCCGGCACCGTGCGACCCAGAAGTTTCATGCCGCCGCGATCTTCGAGACTGCGGTCCAGGAAACGGCCGTCCTTATCGAGGAACCGCTCCTCGAAGTCCGCCCGGGCCAGGTCATCGGCGCGGAGGGCGTCATCCGCCCGCTTGACCGGGTTGTCAGCCGCGTTGACGAGCTGGTCCCGGTAGGCCCGGCGGAGCTTCCCAAACTCGTCTAGGCCT
>CAZBZH010000093.1:0-3502 GCA_964496265.1 uncultured Acidobacteriota bacterium
CACCGCGGGCTCGGCGGTCTCGGCCGCCGGCGCGGCCGGGGGCGCCTCGCGCAGCAAGACGCCGATGTCCCCCATATCCCGCAAACGCTCCGCCGGATCCTTGCGCAGGCAGCGCTCGAGCAGGGTGCGCACGTGGCCCGGCGTGTCCGCGGGCAGGGCGTCGTAGTCCGGCTCCTTGTGCAGGATCGCGGCGAGCACGTCGGTGGCGGTCTCCCCCTCGAAGGGAGACTGCCCCACCAGGAGTTCGTACAACACGCAGCCGAAGGCCCAGACGTCGGTACGGCGATCGACCGTTTTGCCCCGGGCCTGCTCCGGGCTCATGTAGTTGGCGGTGCCCAGGATCGCGCCGGCGGCGGTTCCCGCCGAGGTCACCGTCGGCATCAAGGTCGGCGCCGTTCCCGATGAGGAGCCGCCGCGGCTCTCCACCGCCTTGGCCAGACCGAAGTCCAGCACCTTGACCTGCTCGTTCGAGGTGACCATCACGTTGGCCGGTTTGAGGTCCCGGTGGATCACCCCACCTTCGTGGGCCGCCTCGAGCGCATCGGCGATCTGGCCGGCAAACTCGAGGGCGTCATCGACGGGCAGCTTGCCGCCGAAGCGGGTCAGCCGGCTCCGCAGATCCTCGCCGTCGACGTATTCCATCGCCAGGAAGCGGCGCCCCTCGGCCTCGTGCAGCCCGTGGATCGAGGCGATGTTGGAATGATTGAGGGCGGCCAGGGTCTTGGCCTCCCGCTCGAAGCGGGTCAGCCGCTCGGGATCCTGGGCGAACTCCCCGGGCAACACCTTGATCGCCACGTCCCGATCCAGGGAGGAGTCGACCGCCTTCCACACCTGCCCCATCCCGCCCTCGCCGATCTGTTCGACGAGCCGGTAGTGCAACAGGTTCTCACCCGGTTTGATCGCCATCGTGCGTTGCCCCGCTTCGCGTTCCCTGACGCGCGTCTGTTCCGGCCGCTACTCGCTGTAGAGCGCGTCCCACCATTCCGGCTGGTCCTTCAGGTAGCGATCGAACCAGGCGACGATGCTGCGGGACCAGAGCACCCGCTTGTCGTGCTCCAGGATGTGGTGGTCCTGGCCGTCGATGCGCAGGTACTCGACCTCCTTGCCCAGCAGCTTGAGCGCGATGTAGAGCTGATCGCTCTCTCCCGGCGGCACGTTGGTATCGACGGTGCCGTGGGTCAGCAGCAGCGGCACGTGGGCCTTGTCGGCGTTGAACAGCGGGCTCTGGTCGACGTAGATGTCCTTGCGGTTCCAGGGGAAGGACTCGGCGGTCGCCTGGGCGCTGTAGAGATAACCCCAGTAACCCTCACCCCAGTAGGAGGACAGCGACGAGATCCCGGCGTGGGCCACGGCGGCAGCGAAAGGCGCTCCCTCCATCACCGCCAGGGACATGGTCATGAAGCCGCCGTAGGACGCGCCGATGCAGCCGATCTTCTCGCCGTCGACGAACGGGTGCGCCTCGACGAACTTGCGGGTGCCCTCGGCGATCTCGAGGGTCGGCGTCTTGCCCCAGTCGTTGACGTGGTACGCCGCGAACTCCTGGCCGAAGCCGGTCGCGCCCGAAGGCTGCAGGTTGTAGACGACGTAGCCCTGGGCGGCCCAGTACTCCAGCGGATAGCGGCCGCCGAAGCTGCGCTCGGTAGGGCTGGTGCCGCCGTAGTAGTAGACGATCGCCGGGTAGGTCTTCTCGGCGTCGAAGTTCGGCGGGTAGTAGATCCGGCCGGTGATCTCCCGGCCGCTCTCGGCGGTGAAGTTCCAGGGCTCGACCCGGCCCCGCCGGATGTTCTCGAAGTCCTCGGAGGCCGGCTCGTACAGCACCTTGTGGGTGCCCTCGGTCAGATCGGCGACCCACAGGCCGCCCGGGTTCCAGGGAGAACTTCCGGTTCCCGCGGCCACCGCCGTCTCCTGGGACCAGGCGACCCGGCCGACCACTTCGAAGCCGGTCTCGAGGGGCGTGAAGCTCCGCGACTCCGGCTCGTAGCGAAACAGGCGGATGTAGTCCTTGTCCTCGGCGCGGAAATAGATATTGCCGTCGGCGCTCCAGTGACCGCTCGAGATCGACGGATCGAACTCCCGGGTGATGGCGTCGACGTCGCCGGACTCCGGATCCCAGATGAAGAGCTGGCCGTCGTAGGCGTTGACGATCATTCCCTCGGGCACGTTGACGCCGGCGTCGCCGAACTCGTCGCCGCCGCCGCGGATCAGCAGCTTCGAACCGTCCGGGGAATAGCCGAACAGCGCGCACCAGCGGCCCTGGCGCAGTTGCCTGGCCTCGAAGGTCCGCAGGTCGACCTCCCAGATCTGGGTGAAGCTGTAGGGACGGGTTGCGTAATCGTCGACGGTGCGGGTGAATGCAAGGCGGCGGCTGTCCGGCGCGAAGACCATGCTGTCCGCGGACTCGGCACCGGCGGTCAGGCGGCGCTTGGCCCCGGACTCCACCGACAGCAGATGGATCTGGGACTTGTTGCGGAAGGTCGGCCAGCGATCCCGCAGCCCCTCCATCCGCTTGACGCCTCGCTTGTCCTTCTCATCCTTGACGGTCACGGAGTAGGCGATGAGCTGCGCATCGGGCGACCAGCGGTAGCCGCCGAAATCCTCAACGTTCTGCAACAGCGCTCGGGTCTTGTTGGAGGACAGATCCGCGAGCCACAGGGTCGAACCCTTGTCGCCCGACGTCACGTAGGTCAGACGGCTACCCCGGGGCGCCCAGGCGACCCGGGACATGCCGAAGTCGCCGCGCCAGCTCCGCAGCACCCGGCCGTCCTCGGCGGCGCGCACCTCGATCCAGCTCTCCCGGGTCGACGTGCCCGGCAGGAAGCGCTGGACGCCGAGGGCGATCCACTCGCCGCTGGGCGAAACCGCTACCGAGTTGATCTGCGGCCGGTCGATGATGTCGTGAATCGTCAACCCTCGGGCCGGGTCGTCGGAGAAGGTCGCCGGGCCGGCCTCGGCGTCGCCGGCCAGCGCTCCTCCGACCGTCCACTCCCGCTCGTCGCCGGGCTGCCACAGGGTCTCGACGAACAGCAGGTGTTTGCCCGGGCTGAGCTTCAGATCGGCGTGCACCTCCGATTCGTCGAAGCCTCCCGAGGCGACCTGCTCGCCGTCGAGCCACAGCCGGCGCGGCTGGTTGCCGCTCAATTCGAAGCGGGCTTCGGTGTAGCGGTCGACCTCGATGTAGGCCGCGAGCCACGCCGCGGCGGGACGGTCCTCCCCGGCACCTTGCGGTACACCCAGAGAAACGCTGCCCGCCGCGTCACTCGCCTTGCCCCGCCAGGCCAGGCGCGAACCGGCAAACCAGGTCACCAGCTCCCCTTCCCTCGGCGTGGCCATCTGCGGCCAGTCGAAGGGATCCGCCTTGGATCGCGCGCGCAGATCGAAGCCGCCGGCGTCATCGTCGTGCAGCGCCGGTAGCGGATCGACCACCGGACCGAGCGTCAGCCAGCGCGACACCGGAACGGGTGCGGGCTTCTCGGCCTCGGCAGCGGCGTCGGTCCGGCCATCG
>CAZBZH010000093.1:3602-10979 GCA_964496265.1 uncultured Acidobacteriota bacterium
CCTGGGCTTCGGCCTGGGCGAACAGGGGCAGTGCGGCCAGCGCGAGCAGCAGCAACGCGGCGACCTTGGGGGTGTGCCGTGACATGTGTGGAATCCTCCCGGAGTGCGAGACGCGCGAGCATAGCATCGCGCTCGCCTGCGGCTTCAGGATCCGCGGAAAATCAACGGGAGTTCAATCAAGCCGCCGGGGGCGCGGCGACCTGACGTAGAACAGACGTTCGGGGAAGGAAAAGAAGGGGCACGCGAGGCAACCGGCCTCACGTGCCCTTTCAGAAGGAGGGGAGGCCCATCCGCCTGTCGCAAACGCCGGCCTGAAAGTGGCCCCTGGGATCGTCTGCACCGAACGATCGAGGGCGGCCGGTGAATGCGGCGGACGGTGGGTCTCCTGCTGAACTCGATCGGACCTCGCGGAGGAGTCGGCCTTTCGACGACACGCGAGACAAGCGGTCCGCGCGACGGCGAAGTGCCCGAGTGACGAGTTCCGTTCGAGACTTTCTATCCATTCAATTTCTCGAATCGAAGGGGGCGAGCCGTGTGGTGCCCGCCCTGTTCTCCCCTTGATACGTCCGAAACCCCGAATCCGTTGCGGCTTTACCATGCCGCTGCTGCAATTTCACAGCAGACGCAAATAATGCAACTTCTTTAGAGACAGTGGAATGCAAAGAAAAAGAGGCGGGCGTGGACCCGGGCGGGCCAAAAAAAGCGCACGGAGTGCAGCACTCCGTGCGCGTCAAATTAAGGGGAAGGTCACGACAATTATATGTCGATTTGGATATCCCTGAAGGCAGAGAACATTCCGCAAGGCCATTCCCGCTGCATCTGCCCCGCTGGATTACGGAGTCGATTGATCGTCCAAGAACCGGATCAGCCTGAAGCGGCCAGGATCCGGACCAATTCCCGGCTGGGCGCCGGGAGGGCGATCCCGCTTCGAGAGGCGGCCGCGTAGCGCAGCGGGCCGACCCCATCCAGGCGGCAGCGTCCGATGCCCTCCCGCTCATCCCCCTCGAACGCCACCGCCGGAACCGGCGCGACTCCGAGACCGGCGGCCACGAAACGCCGGACCAGCGAGAGATTCCCCACCTCCACCGCCGGCCGGAAGTCCAGCGCCCGGCCGGTCCAGGCGTTCTGCAGCCGCCTGCGGAACGAGGATCCCCGCTGGAGGGTGACCAGGGGCTCATCCCGCAATCCCTCGAGGCCCACGCTGCGGGGACGAACCGCCCGGGTCGAGGCGTCGAACAGCAGATGCACCTCGGAGCCGAGGACCGGCTGGAGCTCCACGTGGGGGGGCAGGTCGATCGGCGCCAACACCAGGGCCAGGTCGATCTCCCCCTCGGAGAGCGCCGACAGCAGGCGGGAGGCGGGCGCCTCGACCACCCGAACCGCCAGTTCCGGGCCCATTTCGCGGCGCAGTTCGGCGATGGCCCGGGGAAGGGCGATGCGCCCCAGGGCGTCGCCGGCGCCGACCCGCAGCTCCGGGGCGTCAAGCCCGGCGTGGCCGGTGGCCCGGCGGTCCAGCGCCTGCAGCTGTTCCAGGGCGACCCGGGCGGTGGGGAGCAGCCGCTCCCCCTCGGGGGTCAGCGCCATACCCCGGGGCTCCCGGCGAAAGAGCCGGACGCTCCAGGCGGACTCGAGCTCGGACAGCCGGTTGCTGATGCTGGGCTGGCTGCGGCCCAGTTCCCGGGCGGCCCGGCCCACCGAACCGCCGTCGGCCACCGCCACGAAGGCCTCCAGCCATGCTCTCTCGGCGCGCATGGAGCAATCATAGATGATTTGAATGGATGCGATCAGGTAAATCGACTCGATCTATACCTCGCTTCGTCGTATCCTGCCGGCATGATCACGCGCCTGGAAATCGCGACGAAACCCGACCACCCGGACGCTCGCGGCGAGGCCCTGGCCCGCCGCATGCGCAGCTTTCTCTCGCTTACGCCCGGCTCGATCCGCAGCGCCGACGTCTACCACATCGACGCCCGGCTCGATGAGGGGGAGGCGGAGCGGATCCTGCGGGAGCTGACCGACCCGGTGCTGCAGCACGGCTCGCTCTCCCGGCTGGACCACGGCCCCTTCGACGTGGCGGTCCGGGTCGGCTACAAGCCGGGCGTGACCGATCCGGTGGGCAAGAGCGCCCGGGTCGCCGTCGAGGACACCCTGGGCCGCAGCCTGGAGCCCGACGCCGCGGTCTTCACCTCGACCCTGTTCCTCATCGAGGGACTCGACCGGGTCGAGGCGGAACGCGCCGCCCGGGAGCTGATCGGGAACCCGGTGATCCAGACCCTGTCGATCAAGACCCGGGAGGAGTTCCTCGGCACGCCGCCGGACATGACGGTGCCCCGGGTGCAGGATCACGGCGTCCCGGCGGTCAAGCGCATCGATCTGTCGGGAAGCGACGAGGAGTTGCTGCGCATCAGCCGGGAGGGACTGCTGGCGCTGACCCTCGAGGAGATGCAGGCGATCCGCGATCACTTCGTGGGCTCCGCCGACGATCCCCGGCGCAGGGAACTCGGCCTCGACGGGCGGCCGACCGACGTCGAACTGGAGTGCCTGGCCCAGACCTGGTCGGAGCACTGCAAGCACAAGATCTTCAACGCCTCGATCGCCTACCACGACGAACATGGCGCGGTGCAGCACGTGGCCTCGCTGTTCAAGGACTACATCAAGAAGGCGACCCACGAGGTCGACGCCGCGGTCAGCAAGGCCGAGGGCAACTCCTGGCTGGTCTCGGTGTTTCACGACAACGCCGGCGTGGTGACCTTCGACGACGACAACCATCTGGTCTACAAGGTGGAGACGCACAACTCCCCCTCGGCGCTGGACCCCTACGGCGGCGCGATCACCGGTATCGTCGGCGTCAACCGGGACCCCTTCGGCACCGGCCGCGGCGCGGACCTGATCGCCAACGTCTGGGGCTACTGCTTCGCCTCCCCCTTCTTCGAACGGGAGCTGCCCGAAGGACTGCTGCACCCCCGGCGGATTCGTGACGGCGTGCACCAGGGGGTGATCGACGGCGGCAACCAGAGCGGCGTGCCCTACGGCCGCGGCTTCGAGGTGTTCGACCATCGCTTCGTCGGCAAGCCGCTGGTCTTCTGCGGCACCGTCGGCGCGCTTCCGGTTTCGATCCCCGGTCCCGAGGGCAAGCCGATGCCCGGCGAAGAAAAGGCGGCGCACCCGGGAGACCTGATCGTGATGACCGGTGGGCGTATCGGCGCCGACGGCATTCACGGCGCGACCTTCTCCTCGGCGGCCCTGGACGAATCGGCGCCGGTGCAGGCGGTGCAGATCGGCGACCCGATCACCCAGAAACGCATGTTCGACTTCCTGCTCGAAGCGCGGGAGCTGGGGCTCTACCGCTCGATCACCGACAACGGTGCCGGCGGGCTCTCATCGTCGGTCGGTGAGATGGCCGAGTCCTCCAACGGCGCGACCCTGGACCTGGCCAAGGCACCGCTCAAGTACGCGGGCCTCGCCCCCTGGGAGATCCTGGTTTCCGAAGCCCAGGAACGCATGACCCTGGCGGTGCCGCCGCAGCACGCCGAGGCGCTACTGGAACTGGCGGCCCGCCGTGAAGTCGAGGCGACGGTGGTCGGCACCTTCCACGGCGACGGTGTGTTCCACGTGACCTACGGCGACGAGACGGTCGCCTACATCCCGATGGAGTTCCTCCACGAGGGCGATCCGGATCTGGACCTGACCGCCCGCTGGAGCGCGCCCCGCTTCGCCGAACCGGCGAAGGGCACCGGCGAGGCGGAGCTCGGCGGGGCGCTGCTGGCGATGCTCTCGCGACTCAACCTCTGCTCCGGCGAGGTCAAGGCCCGGCACTACGATCACGAGGTCAAGGCGCTGTCGATGGTCAAGCCGTTCGTCGGCGTGCAGTCCGACGTGCCCGCCGAGGCGACGGTCTCCTTGCTGCGTCATCCCGCCGACCTGGCGGCCGAGGGCGCGTGGCGCGGCTTCGTCTTGTCCGAGGGCATCCAGCCGTTCTATTCGGATATCGACACCCACGCCATGGCGGTGGCGGTGGTCGACGAGGCGTTGCGCAAGCAGCTCTGCGCCGGCGCGCGGCCGGACCGCATCGCCATGCTCGACAACTTCTGCTGGCCTGATCCGGTGCAGTCCGAGGGCACCCCCGACGGCGAGTACAAGCTGGCCCAGTTGGTCCGGGCCTGCCGCGGCTTGTTCGAGGCGACCACCGCCTACGGCACGCCGCTGATCTCGGGCAAGGACTCGATGAAGAACGACTCGACCAAGGGAGGGGTCAAGATCAGCGTGCCCCCGACCCTCTTGGTCTCGGCCATCGGCCAGATCGACGACGCCCGCCGGGCGGTGACCCTCGATCCCAAGAGTCCCGGCGACGTGGTGCTGCTGATCGGCGAAACCCGGGATGAGACCGGCGGCAGCGAGTACCTGCGCTACCTCGGTGAACGGGACGGTGTCGAGCATGCGCTGGGCGAGCCGGGCCCCTACGTCGGCAACAAGGTGCCGCGCCTCGATCCCACCGTGGCCCACGAACTCTACGGAGCGGTCGCCGGCCTGTTCGCCGACGGCCTGGTCCGCTCGGCGGCAACACCGGCTCGGGGCGGCCTGGGCCTGGCGCTGGCCCGCTGCGCGTTGGCCGGCCGGCTGGGACTCGACATCGATCTCCCGGCAGCCGCAAGCGGCGACCTTTCGCCGGACACCCTGCTGTTCTCCGAATCCTGCGGCCGCTTCGTGCTGACCTGCGCGCCGGAAGATGTCGACGGGATCGTCGAGCGCTTGAGCCGATTCGCCTGCCACCGCATCGGCACCGTCGACAGCGAGCCGCGGCTGGCGGTGGCTTTCGACGGCCGCCCGGCTGTCGAGTTGACCCTCGAGGCGCTGGAACGCGCCTTCAAGCAGACCCTGGAGGCCGTGTGATGACCCCCGCCGAATTTGCCCAGCTCTCCACCGAGGAACAGGCGGCGCGCCGCAAGGATGTGCGGGTGCTGATCCTGACCGGCCTCGGCCTCAACTGCGAGGCGGAGACCGACGCCGCGTTCAAGCTCTGCGGCGCCCGGACCGAGCAGGTGCATCTGCTCGACCTGCTCGACGGCAAACAGAACGTGCGGCTGGCCGACTTCTCGGTGCTGGCCTTCATCGGCGGCTTCGCCTTCGGCGACCACCTCGGCGGAGGCTCGGTCTTCGCCAACAAGATCCGCTTCCGGCTCTACGATCAGCTGATCGAGTTCATCGAGGGGGGCGGACTGGCCCTGGGCATCTGTAACGGCTTCCAGACCATGACCCGACTGGGACTCCTGCCCGGGTTCGACGGCTACTACCGCACGCCCCAGGCCACCCTCGCGCCCAACGATCGCCTGGGCTACCGGGACGCCTGGATCGAGCTGGGTTTTGACGCCGACTCCCCCTGTCTGTGGACCCGGGGCCTCGAGCGCATGCCGCTACCGACCCGCCACGGGGAGGGCAAGTTCCTGACGGCGAACGACGAGGTGATGCAGCGCTTGATCGATAACCGCCAGATCGCCGCCCGCTACATCGACGCCGACGGACAGCCGACTCAGGAGTGGCCCCAGAACCCCAACGGTTCGCCACACGCCATCGCCGGCGTCTGCGATCCCACCGGGCGGCTGTTCGGGCTGATGCCCCACCCGGACGCGTATCTCTACGCGTTCCACCATCCCCACTGGATGCGGCGGGACAACGCCGCGGGGCAGCCGATGGAAGGTGAAGGCCTGCGCATCTTCCAGAACGGAGTCGACGCCGCCGCGATGCGCTGATTCGCCGGCGTGGTGTTTCCGATCGGAGACCCTGTAGTCCTTGCGTCCAGTTGACTCATCACATGAGTCACAGTAACTTCGATGCATGAGTAAGCGACTACAGGTACTGCTGGATGAGAAGGAATACTCTCGATTTCAGCGAATGGCGGAGCGCCACGGAATGACGGTCGCCGAATGGGTGCGGCAAGCGCTGCGCGCAGCCTACCGCAAGGAGCCGACCGGCAACCCCGACAAAAAACTGGCTGTCGTCCGCGCCGCCGCGCTCAACAGCTACCCCACCGCGGACATCGACCAGATGCTCGCCGAGATCTCGTCAGGCTACGGCTCAGAGACCTGACTCGGCAAACATGATTCTCGTAGACTCCAACATTCCGATGTACCTCATCGGCGCCGCGCACCCGAACAAGGTCGATGCACAACGACTCCTGGAACAGTGCATCTCGAGACGCGAAAAGCTGGTTACCGATGCGGAGGTATTTCAGGAGATCCTGCATCGGTACGTGGCAATCAAGCGCCGGGACGCCATCCAACCAGCCTTCGATGTCCTTAACGGAATCGTCGATGAGGTGTTCCCTGTCGAGAAACGCGATCTGGAGCGGGCCAAGGAAATTGTTCTCGGCAGCGAAAGAGTCTCGGCTCGGGACGCGATTCACGTCGCGATCGCCGAGAGGCATCGAATCGGGACTATCCTGTCGTTCGATCGCGGGTTTGACCAACACCCCGGACTGAACCGGATCTCCTAATCACCGCTAGTCGCCGAGTTCGCTCAGTACCCGCTGGAGATCCTCGGTGCCCCCTTCGCGGAACACGTCGCCGAGGGCATCGGGCAGGTCGTTGCTGAGCACTCCCTGGATGCGGGCGTAGACCACGTTCTTGCGGCCGGCGCCGACGACCACCAGATCGCCGACCTGGGCCTGGGAGTCGGGCAGTCCCCACTTGGAAAGCCCGGTGCCGCGGATCAGCACCACGCCGCTGCGTTCCGCGTCGAGGATCTTGACCACCGGCTCCCAGCCGCGGCTATCGATCAACGTCGCGTCGATCGAGGGGCCCTCGTCGGAGGGCGCCTCGAACACCGCCAGCTGCAGCTCGCGGATCCCGGCGAAGGCGGGCTCCTGATTCGGATCGGAGATCGCGCGCTTGAGCAGCGACGTGGTCAGGCGGCCGAGGTTCAGCTCGAAAACGCCGACCGGATCGTTGCCGCGCTGGGCACTGATCTCGCGGCGAATCGAGTCGGGGCTGAAGTGAGCGGCGCAACCGGCGAGCATGACGAGCGCCAGCGACAGCGTGACCAGGCGGGCAATCAAACGAATCTTACGGTGTCCCATGGACTCCTCGAGTGGGGGCGAAGTGAGCTGGGGGCGTGGCTGCGCCGACGAGTCTAGCAGCCGGTCAGGGCTCGGGGCAGAAAGCGGCGGTATGCAGCAGCAGGGTCTCGACCCGCTCGCCGTCCAGGGTCACCCGGTAGAGCCGGTGATAGACGCTCTCGTCCATGTCCGTCGCCTCCCCGCCGAGCAGCCGGACCAGTTGCGGGGTGGTGTTGCTGTGGCCGACCACCAGATGCACCCCGCCTGCCTCGCGTAGGGTCGCGGCGATCTGCTCCAGCTTGCGCGGGTCGTAGAGCGCAACCTCG
>CAZBZH010000094.1:0-10953 GCA_964496265.1 uncultured Acidobacteriota bacterium
CCGAGGGTTGATCCGCTCAGGAGGAATTCGAGATGAACAGCCCGTCGAAGTTGAAGCCGGCCCTGATCGCAGGGCTCGCGTTTGGGTTTCTCGGCAGCATCCCGCCGATCAGCTGCTGCTGCTGCCTGGTCGCTGCCGGCGGCGGCGTGCTGGCGGCCTTCCTGCTCTCCAAAGAGAGCAAGAGCCTCGGTCTGCAGTTCGGGCCGGGTGAGGGCGCCCTGGTCGGCGTGTTGACCGCGGTGTTCTACGCCATCGCCGGGACCTTTGTCGCCACGGTGATCTCCATGGTCTGGCCCCAGGATCCGACCCAGATGCTGACGGCGATGGAAGACTTCGGCATGGAGATTCCGCCGGAAGCCTGGGATTCGGTGGAACAGTTCAGCGGTGGCGGAGAGGGCGCCGGGGTCCTGGTGACCTTCTTCACCAATCTGGTGTTCAATGGCCTGCTCGGCGTCGTGTTCTGCACCCTCGGCGGTCTGCTCGGCGGCGTGCTGTTCAAGAACGAACCCCAGGCGCCCACCGAAACGACCCCGGCCGTCTAACGAATTGACCGTTGGCGTACGCGGTGTCCGCTGACGGACGCCGCGTACGCACCGTTCACCCCACCGATGCAGCCGTTTGCTCCGGGTTTCGAACCGGGGCGAGCTGGCTCGCGCGTTGCAGTTCCAGAGGGGCGCGGACGGGAGCAGGGTGCTCCCAACCAGCGTCGGCCGGTTCGGGACCCCCGCCGGCGATGGGAACTGCCGCCGGGTGGGGATCGAGGTTTTCGGAGGCGACTTCGATCCCCGCTCGTACCTGCCGCCGAGCGTTGCGCGAAGTGCCCTGAACCTGTCCTGCGTGGAGCAGCCCTTGAGTCCCAACACCCCGGTGTTTCTCGGCGACGGCGCCGGCGTGTCTTTCGAGGAGGCCCGGGTCGCGGTGCTCTCGATGCCCCTCGAGGCGACGGTCTCCTACGGCGGCGGCACCGCCGGCGGCCCCGCGGGCATCCTCGAGGCGTCGACCCAGGTCGAGCTCTACGACGAGCAGCTCGGCTTCGAACCCTACAGGGCCGGCATCTGGACCGATCCCGATCCGATCGATACCGCCGGGCCGATCGAGGGGAGCCTGGAGCGGCTGACCCGCCGGGTCGGGGAGTCGCTCGATGCCGGCAAGTTCGTGGTGACCCTCGGCGGAGAGCACTCGCTGACCCCGGCCGCCGTGGCCGCGGCGGCAGCTCGCCACGACGGCCTGGTCCTGGTGCAGCTAGACGCCCACGCCGATCTGCGGGAAAGCTACGAGGGTTCGCCCCACAGCCACGCTTGCGCCGTGGCGCGCAGCCTGGACCACGTGGCCGAGGTGCGGGCCCTGGGGATCCGCAGCTACTCCGTCGAGGAGGCGGAGCGGATCCGGGCCGGCATCCCCGGCTACCGCGTCCTCCACGGTTGGGAGATGGCCCGGCCGGGGTGGGCGAAGCAGGCCCTGGAGGGGCTGGCCGGGCGGCCGGTCTACCTCACCGTCGACGTCGACTACTTCGACCCGGCCCTGATTCCCGCCACCGGGACGCCCGAGCCGGGAGGCCCGGACTGGTGGGAGACGATTTCGTTTTTGACGGAATTATTCGAAATGAGCCAGGTGGTGGCCTGCGACGCGGTGGAACTGGCTCCCGCCCCCGGGCAATCCCACGCCGATTTCACCGTGGCCCGGCTGGTCCACAAGCTGATCGGCCTCCACGCCCGCAGCCTCAAACTGCCCGGAACAGGTGCGGATTGACACTGCGGTGGGTCGCTGCCTAAGTTAGCTTCGAGATGATTACGGGCTTCAACACCGACGTCGACTACGCCGGACGGGTCTACCACGTGCAGACCGAGGACAAGGGTCTGAAGAACCCGATCATCGAGAGCCTCGTCTACAGCGGCGGCGAGATCATCACCTCGGTCAAGTCCGGCTACGAGGAGTTGGTGCCCCAGGGCGAGGAAGCGGAGACCGAGGTCCTGCGCCGGATGGAGGTCCAGCATCAGAACCTGATCCGGGACATCCGCAACGGTCGCTTCGATCCCGAGGGCCCCAAGCCCTTCGGCTACAACATCATCAGCAACAAGAGCCTCGACGAGGTCGTGCTCGACTACCTGGTCGAGCAGCCCGGCCTGCGCCACATGCGCATCGAGATGGAGAACGCGCCGACCCTGGTCTTCGGCGAGTCGCCGGTGTTGCACCTGCGAGTCGTCGACGAGGAGACCGACCGCCCGGTGTCCGCCGCCAACGTGGTGGTGAAGCTGATCTCCACCGAGCACAAGCCGAAGCAGCTGGAGAGCGGAGCCACTGACCCCGACGGGCGGCTCTCGACCAGTATCGAACTGCCCGATGAGGACGTCGGCGAGTGCGCCGTGGTGTGCCAGGCGGAGATCGACGGCCACAACTGTGAGATCAAGCGCTACATCAAGCGCCCGGAAGAAGCTCGCTAATCCTGACCCGCCGTCAGTCGATGGCGAACCTCCATCAACACGAAACCGAGTAGGTTCTCGCCGGGCCAACGGGCGGGCTGCCGAACAGCCGGATTGTCCGCTTCGAGACCGGCTCCCCAGATGCGATCCGCCGGGCTGGCCTCGACCAGCACCCGCCTGGATGTTGCTGACAAGTACTCGCCCAGTGCGGTGTGCCGGCGGAATTTGGCCAGGTTGCCGTTCACGGCGATCTCGAAGCGACGCTCCCGCCAGACCTCTTCGTCGAAAGACCGCACCTCCCGGCCGAAACGCTTGGCCGCTCCGGGTTCCGCGGCACCCAGGATGCGCCGGCGGTTTTCCTCGTCGCCGAAGAGGCGCGCCTTCTCCGCCATGAGGAAGTGCTCGGCGGTCGGGTAGCGCCGGCCGTCGATCTCGAACGCCGCCTCGAACCACTGGCTCAGGCAACTCTCGTCCACGCCGCTACGGGGTGGACGATGGCTCCAGAAAAACAGGTACTTGGGGCGCGCTCCGGCGGCGACCACCCGGCGCAGGCTGGCGACATCCCGGCACTCGGTGGGCGTGAGGGACATCAGCCGTCGGCGACGCGGCGGGCGCCACGGGCCCGGGCCATCTCGCGATCGGCCTCCTGCCGCTTCTTGGACTCCCGCTTATCGTGACTCTTCTTGCCCCGAGCGAGGGCGATCTCGACCTTGACCCGGCCGTTCTTGAGGTACATCCGCGTCGGCACCAGGGTCAGGCCACCGCTGCCTCCGGTGTCGACCTCCTTGGCGATCTTGCGGATCTCGTGGCGGTTGAGCAGCAGCTTGCGCACCCGTAGCGGGTCGGGGTTGTCGTAGCCGCCGTGGGTGTACGGGGAGAAGTGCACACCGATCAGGAAGACCTCGCCGTTCTTCAGCCTGGCGTAGCCTTCCTTGAGGTTGACCTTGCCCTCCCGGGCAGACTTCACCTCGGTGCCGGTCAGCACGATGCCGGCCTCGAATTTCTGCAGCAGCTCGAAGTTGTGCCGGGCCGCCCGGTTCTGCGCCAGCAGCGGCTCGCTCTTCTTCTTGTCGCTCTTGCCCTTCTTCGCCATCTCGGTCCCCGGTATCTCAATCCCTGAGTCTCAACCGCTGGAGGTCTCAGTCGTTGGAACCTCAGTCCTCGCCAAGCTCCGCAAGATAGCGCTGAAGCTCGGCGCGTTTCATGCCGCTCTCCTTCGCCACCCGGCGCAGCGCCTGGCGACGGTCGCCGGTTTCTTCCAGAGCCGCACGCCAGAGCGCCAACACCTGCTCCGCCCGTTCGTCCCGGTGCACCGCCGTGGGGTCGGCGCCCTCCAGGACCAGGGCGATCTCACCCTTGATCTCTCCCTGGCCCAACTGCTCCAGCACGCCGGCGGCGCTGCCGCGCACCAGGGTCTCGTGGACCTTGGTCAGCTCGCGACCCAGCACCAGCTTCCGTTCGCCGAGCACCTCGGAGATGTCCGCGAGACACTCCCGGATCCGGTGGGGCGTTTCGTAGATCACCACCGTGCGGGTCTCTCCGGCCAGCTCCCGCAGCCGTCTGCGGCGTTCGCCTGCCCGGTGGGGCAGGAAGCCGTCGAACACGTAGCGATCCGCCGGCATGCCGCTGGCGGAAAGCAGGGTCGTCACCGCCGAGGCTCCCGGGATCGGCGACACCGTCAGCCCCTGTTCCAGCGCCGCCTCGACCAGCGCCGCTCCCGGATCGGCGATGCCCGGTGTACCGCCGTCGGAGACCAGGGCGACCCGCTCGCCCCGGCGGATCCGTTCGAGAATCGGCTCCAACCGTTCCTGCTCGTTGAACCGGTGACAGGAAAGGGTCGGGACGTCGATTTCGTAGCGGGCCAACAGCCGCCCGGTGCGCCGGGTGTCCTCGCACGCGACGACGTCCACCTCCCGCAGCAGGCGGAGCGCACGGGGCGAAATGTCTTCCAGGTTGCCGAGCGGAGTGGCGACCACGTACAGGGTGCCGGACACGGCGGAGACTTTAGCACGCGGCCGCGGAGGGGCGGCGCGTCAGCTCTTCCAGTCGCGAGGGTAGCGGAAGTCCCAGTTGATCGAGCGGGTCGACATCTTGGCGATGACCGGAAGCCGCCGCTTGAACTGGGAGCGCAAGACCAGCTTCGTCACCCGGTCGACCATCTCCGGCGAGAAGCCCCGCTCGAGGGCCGAGGCCCGGCTGATGCGCGCGTCGATCAGCAGCGCCAGCAGCCGGTCGACCTCGTCGTAGCTGAAGCCGAGCTCCTTCTCGTCGGATTGATCCGGCCACAGATCCGCCGAGGGCGGCTTGTCCAGGATCGACTGGGGCACCCCCAGATGGGCCGAGAGCTGCCGCACCTGAGCCTTGTACAGGTCTCCCAGCGGGTTGATCGCCGAGGCCAGATCTCCGTTGAGGGTGCCGTAGCCCAGCAGCAACTCGGTCTTGTTGCTGGTGCCCAGCACCAGCGCCCGGTGGGCCGCCGAGCGGTCGAACAGCACCGTCATCCGGCAGCGGGACATCACGTTGCCCAGCCGGTTGCGATCGATCTCCCCGGAGGTCACCCCGACGAAGCCGTCGACCATGGCGCTGATCTCGACGGTCTCGGCGTGAATGCCCAGGGCGTCGACCACCTTCTGCGCGTCGGCCAGGGAGTCGGCGCTGCTGCTGCGGTAGGGCATCAGCACCGCGTGCACCGATTCCGGCCCCAACGCCTTGGCGCCGAGGAAGGCGGAGAGCGCCGAATCCAGACCACCCGAGAGCCCCAGCACCACTTTCCGGTGACCGGTGCGTCCCACCTCCCGGGCAATGAAGTCGGTCAGCATGCGCACCGACCATTCGGGGTCGACCTTGAGCCCCGGCGTCGGTTTGTGCTCGCTGGTGTGGATCGGGTAGCGGGTCATGCCGAAGGTTCCGGGTCCTCGCCGGGCAGGTCGAAGCGGGCGCGGCGCACCCGGCCCAACTCCCGGTAGATCAACTCGACGTCGGCGTCTCGCAGCAGGGGATAGGCGGTTCGCGCCCGGCGCAGTACCTCGCCGTCGAGCTCCGCCACCAGCAGCCCCTCGGCCAGGGGCTCGATCTCGGCCACGGTGCGGCCGAAGGGATCGATCACGATCGAGCCGCCGCCGAAGATCAAGCCGTCCTCGCCGCCGACCCGGTTGCAGTAGACCACCCATGCGGTCTGGAACTGGGCGGTGACCGAGAGCAGCTCGTGCCAGACCTCGACGCTGGTTACCTCGCCGGGCCGCGCTCCCCGGGTCGGTCCGCTGGAGGGCACGAACAGGATGCTGGCTCCCTGCTGGGCCATCAGCCACGCCGAGGTCGGGTGCCAGACGTCTTCACAGATCAGCATGCCCGCCGGCGCGTAGCCGGTGTCGAAGGTGCGCAGCACATCGCCCCGGGCGAAGTAGCGTCCCTCGTCGAACATGCCGTAGGTCGGCAGGTAGACCTTGTGATGGACGTGGCGGACTTCACCGCCGCTCAGGTAGGCGGCGGCGTTGTAGAACTTGTGAGCCGGAGATTCGTCGACGTAGCCGACGACCAGGTCCAGGTCCTTCGAGGCCTCGGCCAGCCGTTGGACCGCCGGTCCGCAGTCGGGAGCGCAGTCCGCCACCTGGTCCCGCAACTCGTAGCCGGTCAGCGACAGCTCGGGGAAGACCAGGACGTCGGCCCTGGCCTCGCGAGCCTGTTGGACGACCTCGAGGTGCTGTTCCAGGTTGGCCTGCACCTCGCCCAGGCGGGGCGCAATCTGTGCGACCACAACTCTGACCTTGCGCACGGGCCTACTCCGCGGTTACTTCCAAGTGTTCCGGATGTTACAGGTCTGCGCCGCAAACGGCCATGGCGCGGGCAGGAGGAACTACGCCGAAAAGGCACGCATCAGGTATCTATACCAGAATGACGCACTTGGCTCCGGCGGGGCTTTTTTCCGTGACCCCGGTAGGGCCGTCTCTGCGCTTCTAATAGTTAAAAATACCCGACAAAGTGGCAATCTGTTGTAGGCTTGAATTCGAGGATGTAACGCGTTGGGGGGTTGGCCCATTTCTTTCATAGGAAAAGGGCTGCAAACGCAGAAAGGACCCGGCAGTCCCCGCCGGGCATGGGGTCAAAGAAAATGTCGCGGAAGGTAATCATCGACGAATCGATGGACTTCGACGAGACGCGAGCTCGTCTCACGCGGAACACGACGTCCGAGCTCCAGATCGGAACTCGCAAGCGCCGCGTGCAGAAGAAGCCCGCGGAGGCCGAGAAGGCGGCTGCCGCCATTCTCCCGCTGTACCTGCGGGAGATGGGTGCCACGCCGCTGATCGACGAGACGCAGGAAGTGTCGCTGGCCCGTGAGCTTCAGGAAGCTCGCGAGGCGATCGCCGCCATCGCGCTCAAGCTGCCCAAGCAGTGCCGTCAGCACTGCCTCGAGGGAGACCTGGAAGGTCCCAAGCGCGGCCGTGAATGGCCGCTGGACGATCTCGAGGAGTTCTACGGCAAGGTCGTGCGCTACGAGCGCGAGTACAAGGAAGCCCGGGTCACCACCCTGGTGCGTGAGGCCAAGCGCGCGAAGCGTCGGCTGAACCACGCCCGGGATGCGCTGATCCTGGCCAACCTTCGCCTGGTGGTGCACATCGCCAAGAAGTACCTGAACCACGGGATCACCTTCATGGATCTGATCCAGGAAGGGAACATCGGCCTGATGAAGGCGGTGGAGAAGTTCGAGTACGAGCGCGGGAACAAGTTCTCGACCTACGCGTACTGGTGGATCAAGCAGGCCATCGAGCGAGCGATCGCCGACAAGGCCCGCATCATCCGCATCCCGGTGCACGTCAACGAGAAGATCAAGAAGATCGCCCGTGTCTCTCGCGAACTTGCCGAGACCCTCGGCCGCAAGCCGACGCCGCCGGAGATCGCCCGCAAGCTGCGGATGCCGGTGGCCAAGGTCGAAGAGGTGCTCGGTGTGGTGCAGGATCCGCAGGCGCTCGAGGACATGTCGTCGGATGACGACAGCCCGGGTCTCCTGCGCTTCGTGGCCGACCCCAACGCTCCAGATCCGCTGGAGCGCACCGTCGACCGCGAACTGCGCGAGAAGATCGAGTCCACGCTGAAGGTGCTGAACCCGCGCGAGGAGGAGATCGTCCGCCTGCGCTTCGGCATCGGACGGGACACCCCGTACACCCTCGAGGAGATCGGCCGGGTGATGGGGCTGTCGCGGGAGCGGGTGCGCCAGATCGAGGCCACCGCGCTCAAGAAGATCCAGTCGGCCCAGGAAAGCAAGCAGCTCAAGGAGTTCGTGAGCTAGTCCGGGTCGCACCGAATCAAGGGTCCAGAACGGCCGGGCGAGAGCCCGGCCGTTTCATTTCCGGGCCCTCATTCTGCTGCTGTTTCGCAATTCTTATGATAGTTCTCGGCGAGCATGGGGGCATCCTTTGCGTTGCGCTTCTGTGGAAAACGCTGAACCCGCTGATGTTGCAGCGATGGCGCAAAACGTTCACTGCGTGCTCTGAGCTAACTTGCTGAAAAGAAGCACCTTGTGCTGACTAGCACATTTTAGTGGACCGATCTTGACACAAAGCTGTCACATCGCAATCGGCTCATCGTCCACAGCTTTTCCACATGTCGTCGCAGCATCGCATCGCGCTAAGTCAAGAAAACGCGTTCGGTTATGGGCGCCCTTCCAAAATGGCCGTAGAAGAGGGGGCCCCGGCGGATTGCGGCGATTTCCGGTGCATTTGCGGCACAGATACCGCAACTGATATCGGAGGCCGCGGTTCCGAAGCCCGCTTGGCGATACTCTCCATGCGTATCCGGGGAGCGAAAGGGCGATGATCCAAACCAACGGCGAGATCGACCTCACCATCTTCGAGCTACGCAAGGCCTACCACGACTCTCTGTCGAACATGAGGGGCTGGCTCGGGGATACCTCTGTCTCGGGCCGGCTGACCGTGCTCGACCGCCTGTCGATCCTCGACGCCTGGCAGCAGGAGATGGTCGAGTTCTTCGAGCGCAACGGCTACTGCTTCACCTGCAGCCGCCGCATGGGGCGCTGTCGCTGTCCCAAGGAAGCGACCGCTCCGTTCTAGCCCGCTCCGTCCGGGCCCGCTCCGTCCGGGGCGGCTACCGGCGCACACCGTCTCCTCGAACACCCTCTCCCGCAGTTCAATTCCGGCCCGTACAATGACTGCCATGGCGCGACTTGCCGTGGCGAACCGTGAGCAGATCGACCGGATCTATGCCGAGTCCCATGCCCTCTGGGGCGGGGGGCTGAAGCCTGCGGAGTACCGGGAGTTCTGGTCGGAGCTCGCCTCCACGCCCTGGGCCGAACGAAACGTCAGCTACTTCGTCTGGCTCGGTGACGACGGTGAATTGCTCTCGAGCCTCAAGCTCTACCACCCGCGGATCGTCGTCGACGGCGTCGGGGGCCGGGCCTCGATCGTCGGCGCGGTCTTCACCCCGCGCCAGCATCGCAGGGCGGGCCACGCCCGCCAGTTGATCTCGGCGGTGCTGGATCATGCCCGGGAGCAGGGGGACATGGTCGCGCTGCTGTTCTCCGACATCGGCACGCGCTACTACGCCGACTTCGGTTTCCGCTCCCTGCCCAGTACCGAGGTCTGGGGCCGCCTGACCGGCTCGCCGCCGGCTCCGGAGGACTGGTCCTCCACGGAGATGCGGGCCGAACATCTGCCCGATGTGCGGGCGGCTCACGAGGCCTGGTGCGCCCGGCAGCCGCTGGCCATCGAGCGCAGCGTCGAGCACTGGCAGTTCCTGTTCGTACGCACCGCCGGGTTCTTTCGCCGGCTGGGGGACCGGCGCTTGCGCCACCGGGCCACGGTGGTTCACCAGGAGGGGCGCTTCGTCGGCTATCTGATCGCCGTCGAGGGCCACGGGGAGTGGAGCGTGCGGGAGGTCGGCGCGGTGGGTGGCGATCCGGGCCGCATCGAGGGGATCCTGCGCTACGGAGCGGCACAGGCCCGGGCCGAAGGCCTGCGCAAGTTCTACGGCTGGATCGAGGATCCGGTCATCGAGCGGATGGGCGGCTGGACCCTGCGCCGGACCACTCGCCGCCGGGCCCAGCCGATGATTCTCGGCCTCGACGGCAAGCTCGACGTGGAGCCCCTGCTCGACGGCGGCCGGGTCTTTTTCCCCTACCAGGATCAGTTCTAGCCCGCGACGCTCCCTGCTTGCCCGGTGTGCTAGGCCTTGTTGACAGACCACCGGCCGAGGCTACACTCGATCCCGTGATTTCGGCGCCGAAGATCACTTCCCTGTTGCTTGCCGTTGCCCTCCTGGCAATCCCGGCTGTCGCCCAGGATCCCGAGCCCACCGAGCCTCCCGAGCAGGGGCCGACGGCGGGTACCGCTGCGTCCGCGCCCGAGGGAGCCGAGACCCCTGCCGGCAACGCCGCGCCGGTGCCGACTCAGTCCCAGGTCATCCCCAGCGGAGGACGCTTCACCCGTCTCGAGGCGGAACGGATCCGCGGCCAACCCGATCAAGACCTGCTGCTCGAGGGCAAGGTCACCATCGGTTGGGGGGAGGTGTTGCTCCAGGCCGACCGCATCGAGGTCAAGGAGGGGCGCTTCCTCGACGCCGAGGGACACATCCTGATGGTCTGGCAGGAGAACCGGATCTCCGGTTCCCGGGTGACCTACGACCTGGACGCGGACTTCGGGCTGATCGAGAACGCCATCGGGCAGGTGTCGGGCGGCTACTACTTCTGGGCCGATAGCGCCGAGAAGACCGGAAGCGACAAACTGCATCTCGACTCGGCGACGGTAACCACCTGCACCCAGCCGGTGCCCTACTGGTCGTTCAGCGTCAGCAGCGCGAACATCCGGCTGAACAAGTACGCCCACATGTACAACGCCCGGCTGAAGTCGGGGAGGGTGCCCTTCGTCTACCTGCCCTACGTGATCTGGCCGGTCAAGCGGGACCGCGCCGCGGGTTTGCTGCTGCCGGACTTCGGCCGCACCGCGTCCCGCGGCCGGGTGATCAACCAGCCGCTGTTCATCCCGATCGGCCGCAGCGCCGATCTGACGCTGCTGGGCCGCTACTACACCGTCTCCGGCTTCGGCGCCGGCGGGACCCTGCGTTTCGTGCCCAACGACAAGGGCAGCGCGGTGATCGACGGCTTCTTTATTCGCGACCGGGTGCCGAGCCCGCCGTTCTGTCCCGCCGATCAGGCGCCCTGCAGCCGCTTCCGCGCCTCGTACAAGCAGACCCAGAGCTTCAGTAACGGCTTCCGCATGGTCGCCGACATCAACCTGGTCTCGGACTTCAACTTCTTCAGCGACTTCGAGTACGACCTCAACCTGGTCTCGTCGCCGACGATCCTGGCCCGGCTGGAGTTCTCGCGAAACGGCAAGTGGACCAGTCTCAACGTCCGCGAACTGCGCCGCGAACAGCTCTTCTCCGGCGGCACCGAGTTGACCCAGTCGACCCTGCCCGAGATCGAATGGCGCGGTCGCAGCCGGCGACTGGGGGAAAGCCCGTTCTACCTGTCCTTCGAGTCCTCGCTGGCCTCGATCCGCCAGGACGGCACCGAGGCGAACCA
>CAZBZH010000095.1:0-10940 GCA_964496265.1 uncultured Acidobacteriota bacterium
CGATCGTCGATGAAGGCCATCGGGACCTGATCCTGCCGGTGCCGATCGAGCCGCGAGAGCCGCTGAACTATCCCAAGATGGGGCGGATCACCCGCAAGGAGGGTGTGGTCATCCTGCAGGCGGTGATCGACGAACAGGGCCGGGTCACCGATATCGAGATCCTGCGAGGGGTCGTGCCGGACCTGGGCTTCGACGACGAGGCGGTTCGGGCGGTCTCGCTCTGGCGCTACCAGCCGGGCACCATCCGCGGACAGCCGGTCAAGGTGCGCATGCGGGTGCTGGTCGACTTCAGCCTCAACTAGGGGGCCAGGGGGCCACTCAGACAGGCGTTCTCCGGCGGGGCTTGGCCGCGGCGGGTCCCCGGGGATATCTTGGGCGGCCCGGTCGCGCCTCGGTGGCGCGGCCTCGCTGGAGAAACGCTTGTCCTACGCCGTCGAAGGCCTCGGCATCGAGAAGTCGTTCGTCCGCAAGCGGTCGTTGGGCCAGCTGCTGCGCGATCCCTTCGGCCGGGCCGAACGGGTCCACGCCCTGCGCGGGGTCGACCTGCAGGTCGGCGACGGCGAGATCTACGGCCTGCTCGGTCCCAACGGCGCGGGTAAGACCACGCTGCTCAAGATCCTGTCCTGTCTGGTGCTGCCGGATAAAGGACAGGCACGGATTCGCGGGGTCGACACCGCCGACGAGGACCGGGTCAAGCCGCAGCTCGGCCTGGTGACCACCGACGAGCGGTCGTTCTACTGGCGCCTCTCGGGCCGGGAGAACATGCGCTTCTTCTCGATCCTCTACGACGTCCCCTCGGACCGGCGCATGGCGCGGATCGACGAACTGCTGGAGCGGGTCGGGCTGACCGAGGCCGCCGACCAGCGCTTCTCCGATTACTCCGCCGGGATGAAGCAGCGGCTCTCCATCGCCCGCTCGCTGCTCCACGATCCGCCGGTGCTGTTGATGGACGAGCCGACCCGCAGCCTCGACCCGGCGGCCTCCCTGGAACTGCGCGCCTTCGTCAAGGATGAGCTCAAGGCGCGGGACCGGAAGACCATCATCCTCGCGACCCACAACCTGCCCGAGGCCGAGGCGCTCTGTGACCGGCTGGCGATCCTGATCAAGGGCAAGATCCGCCAGGAGGGGAGTGTCGACGCGGTGCGTGCCTTCGGCCTCGAGACCCACGGCTACGAGCTGGAGGTCGATTGTTGGCCGGGTGCGTTCGATGGTCCCGCGCAGGTGCACAAGACCGAGTCGATTCCCGACGGATCGCTGGTTCAGCTGTCGCTGGCCGACGGCGCGGAGCTCGGGGACCTGCTCGCGGCGTTGATGCACGCCGGGGTCAAGGTCCGCCGCTGCGATCGACACGAGTCCGATCTGGAAGAGGCGTTCACCCGTATCCTCGATGCCGAGAAGCCGGGCGGGGGCGAGCCGGCGAAGCCCGAGGTGGCCTCATGATGCGGCTGCTGCGCAAGGCCTGGGCCTTCCTCGAGCGCGACCTGCGCGCCGAGACCTCCTACCGGCTGTCCTTCCTGCTGCAGATCGGCGGCATGCTGTTCTCGGTGCTGGCGTTCTACTTCATGACCAAGATGATCGACCCCGACACCCCGGGGTTGGATGGCATCCCGCCCTTCCAGTGGATGCTGATCGGGCTATCGTTCCAGTTCTATTTCTCGACGGCGCTCTATTCGTTTTCTCAGAAGATCCGCAACGAGCAGATGCTGGGCACCCTCGAGGCGATGCTGGTGTCGCCCACGCCGACGGCGATGGTGATCTTCTCCTCGGCCTCCTGGGACTTCGTCTATGGCGGGTTGCGGGTTGGGCTGTATCTACTGTTCGCCGTGCTGCTGTTCGGCGTCGAGATCCATACCTCGAGCCTGCCCACCGTGGCTCTGGGGGTGCTGCTGACCCTGCTCTCCTCGGCGGGGCTCGGCATCCTCTCGGCGTCGTTCATCCTGTACTTCAAGCGGGGCGACCCGATCAACCTGCTGCTCAGCAGTCTGACCACCTTCTTCGGCTCGGTGTTCTTCCCGGTGGAGAACCTGCCCGAGTCGGTGCGCTTCATCTCCGACTACCTGCCGATCACCTGGTCGCTGCGGGTGGTGCGGGGCGCCCTGCTCAAGGGGGAGACCTTCGCCATGCTGCGGGACGACCTGCTGCAGCTGGGGATCCTGACGGCGATCCTGTTGCCGGCGGGGATCTTCTTCTCCCGCTTCGCCATCCGCCGGGCCAAGCGCGAAGGGACCCTGGTCCACTACTAGCGGGCGCTCGCGAAGACCGGCTCTCCCCGCGCTAGTCGATTCCCGGCCAGGGGACCATCGGCTTCATCAGCCGGGTGATGAGCTCCTGGTACCACTCGAGCCCGCCGACCCAGGAGGTCGTGATCATCAGCACGCAGACCAGCGAGGAGGCGACGATCATCGGGTGTCTCGGTTTGCGCAGCTTGAATCCGACGAACAGGATCACGCCCACGAAGATCGGGATCGAGACCGCCAGGGCCTTGGTCGTCGACATCTCGATGCCGAAGGCGAACACCGGCATCACGCTCAGGCGGAGAAAGGCGGGCATGAACCCGAAGAAGACGGTGCCCAGCATCCAGATGGCGTGCTCGTCGGGGACCCGGGCCTTGATCACCGCCATCACCACCGAGACCGCGAATCCGAGGATCGCCAGGGTCTCGGTGAAGGTCAGGCCGAAGAAGAACTCGCCGGGGAACACCGGCGGAAACCCGCCGATCAATCCGAAGTAGACGTTGGTCGGTGTGATCGTCAGCGACGTGGCCACGACGCACCCGGCCACCACCAGCCCCAGCATGCCCCAGCGCCGGTGTTCGCGGATGCGGCCGCGGGTCGCCAGGTAGGGCTGGACGATCATCAGCAGGTACCAGGCGATCGCCGAGAGGGCGTGCATGTGGTAGCCCCAGGGTTCGCTGGGGAAGGTGGCGAAGTAGATCGGAAAGAAGGCGAGCAGGAGCACGAACAGAGGCAGCACCAGCCACCGGTGTGCGCTCTTGTAGAGCTCCAGCGTCTCCCGGGTCCGGTTCGCCTCTGCCGCGCGATCGTGGTCCATCCACTCGCTCCTGTGCAGGTTCATGGCCCTACTCCGGGAGCGTCGCGGACGGGGCGACGGCTGCCGGGGGAGCCGGCGCGAGTATATGGCGGCGCCGGGATCTTCGCGGCGGTTTCTCCCCCGGCCGAGAGGGCGATTCCTGCCCGTTTCCGGCGGTTTCGGCGGTTTGACACCCCGCGAAGGCCGCTGGTACAGTCTCCGTTCCGAAACGCTCAATCCTGCAAAAACCGGATCCTATCCACCTTCCGAGGAGGCGCACCGTGGCCGCCAACTTCCCAGCTCCCCCTGCCGGCGAGAAGATTCGCGTCGAGAACGGCGATGTGATCGTGCCGGACAACCCGATCGTTCCCTTTGTCGAAGGGGACGGTATCGGCCCCGACATCTGGAACGCGACCCAGCGGGTCATCGACGCCGCGGTGGAGAAGTCCTACGGCGGGAAACGCAAGATCGCCTGGTACGAGGTGTTGGCCGGCGAGAAGGCCAACCGGGAGTGCGGCGAGTGGCTGCCCGAGGCCACCGTCGAGGCGGCCAAGGAATACAAGGTCTCGATCAAGGGCCCGCTGACCACTCCGGTCGGTGGCGGCATCCGCAGCCTGAACGTGGCCCTGCGCCACCTGCTCGATCTCTACGCCTGCGTCCGCCCGGTGCGCTGGGTCAAGGGGGTGCCCTCTCCGGTGCTCCGTCCCCAGGACATGAACTGCGTGATCTTCCGCGAGAACACCGAGGACGTGTACTGCGGCATCGAGTGGCAGTCCGGTTCCGACGAGGCCAACAAGCTGATCGCCTTCCTCGGCGAGATGGGCAAGAAGGTGCGGGAGAACTCCGGCATCGGCATCAAGCCGATCTCTCCCTTCGGCTCCAAGCGCCTGATCGGCAAGGCGATCCGCTACGCCCAGCAGCACAACCGGGACAGCGTGACCCTGGTGCACAAGGGCAACATCATGAAGTTCACCGAGGGCGCCTTCCGCGACTGGGGCTACGAGCTGGCCCGGGAGGAGTACGGCGACACCACGATCAGCGAAGACGACGTTTGGTCCAAGCACGACGGCAAGGCGCCGGCGGGCAAGATCATGATCAAGGACCGCATCGCCGACGCCATGTTCCAGCAGGTGCTGCTCCGTCCCAAGGAGTACGCGGTGCTGGCCATGCCGAACCTCAACGGCGATTACCTGTCCGACGCCTGCGCCGCCCAGGTCGGTGGCCTGGGCATGGCCCCCGGCGCCAACATGTCCGACGATCTGGCCTTCTTCGAGGCGACCCACGGCACCGCGCCGAAGTACGCCGGCCAGGACAAGGTCAACCCGGGGTCGCTGATCCTCTCGGCGGTGATGATGCTCGAGCACATGGGTTGGAACGAGCCCGCCGCCAGTATCCCGGCCGCCATCGAGAAGACCATCGCCGACAAGGTGGTGACCTACGACCTGGCCCGTCAGGTCGAGGGTGCCCGCGAAGTGAAGTGCTCGGAGTTCGCGAGCGCCATCATCGAGAACCTGTAGTAAGCAAAACCGGGCGCGAGAGGCGCGCCCTTGGAGAAAGCGCGAGATGCGAAAGAAGATCACGGTAATCGGTGGCGGAAACGTCGGCGAGCACGTCGCCGTCGGCTGCGCCCAGCGTGAACTCGGGGACGTGGTGCTGCTCGATATTCTCGAGGGCATTCCCCAGGGCAAGGGGCTCGACCTGTTCGAGTCGTCGCCGGTGGAAGGTTGGGACTCCAACGTCATCGGCACCAATAGCTACGACGACGTCGCCGGATCCGACGTGGTGGTGATCACCGCCGGCCTGGCGCGCAAGCCGGGGATGAGCCGGGACGATCTGCAGGCCAAGAACGCCTCGATCGTCAAGATGTGCACCGAAGCGGCGATCAAGGCCTCGCCTGACGCGATGCTGGTGCTGGTCTCGAACCCTCTCGACGTGATGTGCTACGTGGCCAAGCAGGTCAGCGGCTTCCCCGCCGAGCGGGTGGTCGGCATGGCCGGCGTGCTCGACACCGCCCGCTACCGCTCCTTCCTGGCGATGGAACTGGGCGTCTCGGTCGAGAGCATCCAGGCGCTGGTCCTCGGCGGCCACGGCGACTCGATGGTGCCGCTGCCGCGGTTGACCACCATCGGCGGCATCCCGCTGCCCGAGCTGCTGTCCCAGGACCGCATCGACGCCATCGTCGAGCGCACCGCCAAGGGGGGCGGCGAGATCGTGTCGCTGCTCAAGAGCGGTTCGGCCTACCACGCCCCCGGCGCCTCGGTGGTCGAGATGGTCGAGTCGATCCTCCGCGACAAGAAGAAGATCCTGCCCTGCGCCGCCTGGCTTACGGGTCAGTACGGCGTCGACGGCTGCTTCGTCGGCGTGCCGGTCAAGCTGGGTTCGAAGGGTGTCGAGCAGATCTACGAGATCAAGCTCGAGGCCGGTGAGCTGGACGCCCTCCAGACCTCGGCCGGGCTGGTCAAGGAACAGCAGGCCAAGCTGGACGTCTGATCCTCGAAATAAGCGACCGAAAGGCCCGGGAGACTAAACTCTCCCGGGCTTTTCCATGTCTGAACGGTCATGAGCATCATGCGCGCACCTCGATGGATCTGGATCTTCTGCGCCCTGGCCGCCTGCGGATGGGCGTCTGCCGCCCAGGATGCGGTGGTCCGGCTACCCTCCGCCGCTGCCGACGGCGGCACCCTCGGGCTCTATCTCCAGTGGCCCGACACCCCCGCTCAGGACCGTTTCGTCGACGGACCGCCGGTGGTGGTCTCGATGCACGGCGGCGCCAGCCCGGGAAGTTTGCGGGACACCTCGGCCCTGGCCGACGGGGCGGGCTTCGTGGTGGTGCAGTTCGTCTATCCCGGAGGTTCGGATCAGGGCATCGCCAGCGACGGGTTCTACGACAATCGCGGCCCGCTCTGTATCGACGCCGCCCGGGACGTCTGGCTGTTCGCCCTGGGGCTTGCCACCGACGAGTTGGGCCGCACCATCGATCAGGTGGTCGGCCGCACGGTGCGCAGCGATCTGATGGGGGTCAGCGGCACCTCCAACGGCACGACGATCACGCCGGTGGTGTTGCAGCGCTACGCCGCGGACTTCGCCGGCCGGGTGCGCTGGGTCTCCCTCTGGGAGAACATCGGCAACGATCAGGTGCGCACCGGGGAGATCGGCCGGGATATCTCCGACTGCATGCAGGCGGTCGACGGCGACGGCAACGGACTGCCCGACGACGAGGGCAAGAATCCGCGCTACGACCCGGTGACCGACTACGCCTACCCGGAGGTCGATCTCGACTACAGCCTGCTGGCCTGGGATCCGACGGCGAGCCGCACGATCAACGACCCGTCGGGGCAGTTCCCCTCGGTCACGATCCAGGGGGTGCTCTACTTCGACAGCAGCGGCAACGGCAGTCTGGACCATCAACCCCTGCTGCGTTTCTGCACCGACGTGGACAGCAGCGGCGTGATCGAGCCCGACGAGGACTGGTACATCGGAAGCCCGATCCGCCAGTTCCTGCCCGACGGCAGCCTCAGGCTGCACTACTCCCGGCCGGCCACCCGCTACCTCGACGCCAACCCCGGGATCTTCGGAGCGGGCGGCTGGCCCTCGTTCCTCGCCACCCTGGCCGAGGCCGAGGCGTTCCACGCCGAACGGACCGCCGCCGACTACTACGGCTTGCTCGGAGACTACGCCCGCAGCCTGAGGACCGTCAGCACCTTCGACCAGGTTCCGCACTTCTACGTCACCGAGGATTTTCTCGAGGTACGGCTCGAGCAGGACGGCCTGGGGCAATCGGGTATCTGGCGGCGCCTCAACCCCGACGCGTCCTACTACGCGGCGTTCAACGGTTCGCTCCCGCCCGGCTATCCCGATAGCCCGGCCAACCTCGACCCGCCGATCGGCGACATCGGCCTCTACGCCGCGCCGACCGGACAGGCGGTCGACCAGCTGGTCGGTCCCGCGATCAGTGAACTGGCCGATCGGACCTACTACGGAGGCTGGTCGAACCAGTTGAGCGGCGTGCTGACCACGCCGGGGGTGCCCGCCACCACCGTCGAGAACCTGGTGTTCGACGGCAAGGATTCGCTCTCGTGGGACGCGTCGCCGAACAACCTGTTCTACGACCTGTTCCGCGGGTCGCTGGACGGACTGTCCGCGGGAATCGACCGGATCGGTCTCGGCGCCACGATCTGCGTCGAGGAGGACTCCGCCGATCTGCAGGCGAGCGACGCCGACCTACCGCCGGCGGGGGAGGGGTGGTTCTACCTGGTGCGCCCCAACGGAATCGGCGGGACACCGGGAAGCGGCAGCGGCGGTCTGGTGCGGGAGCCGGGAGAGCAGGGCTGCGCCCACTAGGGCATCTGCTCCGCCTCCAGCCGGGTCAGCCGCCGGGCCATGTTCCGGTTCTGGTCTTCCAGGTCGCCCAGGGTTTCCCGTAGGGCCTCCACCTGCTCGCTCAGCTGCTGCCGCTGCTGCTCCGCGGCGCGGAGCTCCGCCTGCAGGCCGATCTGGCGCCAGCCCAACCAGCCGAGGGCCGCCAGCAGCAGGAGTCCGCCGGCGATCCAGGGGGCGTTGTTGCCGCTGCGCGGTTCGGCAGCCGCGGAAGGACGCTCCGCCGCTGGTCCGCGCGTTGACGTCGCCGATTGGCGAGGCGCTGACGGCTCCTTCGCGACGGTGCCTTTCGCGCCCCGCCAGGTCTGGAGCGCCATGGTCGTCTCGGCCATGGTCTGCATGCGCGGCGAGGTCTCCAGCATCGCCGCGATGCCCCGGCCGGTCTCGTCGTCCAGCTCCCCCCGCACGTAGGAGTCGACCAGATCGCTCTCGATCGCCGACAGTTCGTCGAACAGGGCGTCGTCCTCGAAGGCGGCCTGTTCCAGCGCGTCCCGCTCCTCGTCGGTCAGGGTTCCCGACAGATGCCGGGTGAAGCGTTCCGGTAGGTCATTCTTCGGACGCATGGTGCCCCTCCTCGGAATCGCGGTGCATCGCCGCCTCGATCGCCTTCTCCAGGCGGCTGCGGATGCGGTGGGCGCGGATGCGCAGGGTGTTGGGTGCCAGACCGAGCTCCTCGGCCAGCTCCTTGCGTCGGCGGATCCGTTCGGCGTGATCGCCGGTGTAGTAGCGCATGATCAACTCCCGGTCCTGTTGAGGGAGTTCCTCGACGCAGCGGTTCAGACAGTGCAGCCGCAGGTCGGTGGTCTCGTGGATTCCCGGGACGAAGGGCGCCCGCTCCGAATCCGCTGCCGAGGGTTTGGCCCGCTTGACGGCACGCAGGTGTTCCAGGTGCACCTTCTGCGCCACGCCGCAGGCGTAGCGCGGGATCTCCGCCGGGCTCAGCTCGAGGCCGTTGTCCATCAGCCGGATGACCCGGTTGACGGTCTCGTCGGCCAGGTCCTCGGCGAAGACACAGCGGCGCCACTCGAACAGCCGCACCAGCTTGAAACGCAGCCGTTCGTACTTGCGGCCGGCCTCGACGACGTCCCGATCGAGCCGGGTCAGGAAGCGACCCAGGGCTTCGGGATTCAGCGTCCACTCCTGGGCGGAAGGCCCTCCCGCGGCGCTCGATTGAGATTCCCGGCGATTCACGCGTCCTCCACCCGGTATGTCCCCCGGCGGTGTTCCGTTACCGATAGGGCCTTGGGTTACCGATCGACCAGGGCCCAGCCCCGCTCCTCGGCCTCCCGGCGATAGACCGCGCGGATGGTGTTGGCCCGGGGAGTATCGCCGCTTTCGGCGATCAGCGTGGCTCGCAGCTGGGTGGCCTCGAGCTGGGCCTCGAACAGATCGTGCTCCTCGGCCTCCTGCTCGATGCGCATCAGCTCCGCCTCGAGATTGGGAGAGGCGCCGTCGGCTTTCCAGGCGCACTGCTGCAGCGCGATGCGCCCCTGGAGCAGTACGGTCAGGTGCTGGAACCCCTCCATCCGGGAGGCCAGCGCGTCACAGGCCTCGCGGATCTCTTCGGTGACGGTCTCGGACCGGCCCATGTGCAGGCGCGCCAGTTCCGTCTGGGCCAGCGCCCGCCAGTGAGGCACCCCCAGTTCGCCGAAGGTCTGCTCGGCCTGCCGCAGCTGGTCGCGGGCTTCCTCGAAGCGCCCCTGGCGGCCGGCGATGCGCCCCAGCATCAGCCGGGACTCCGCCTGTTCGACGGGGAGCTCCAGCTCCTCGTACTTGCCGATCAGCTCCTCGGCGATGGCCCGGGCGGCGTCGAGCTTGCCGCCGGCGAACTCCACCCGCATCAGTTCGAAGCGGGCGTTGTGCTCCAGGCCTCCCTCGGGCCGGGTCTTGGCCGCCTCGATCGCCTTCTCGGCGTGGGTTCGGGCGACGTCCAGTTCGCCGTACTCGATCCAGACCCTGGAGAGGTGATACGGCGCCCAGGCGATGCCGATCTTGTCACCCACATCCTCGAACTGCTCGGCGGCCTCCTCGAAGTGGGCCCGGGCCTGGCGCAGCCGCCCGAGTTTGAGGAACGAGATGCCCAGGTTCTCCAGGGTGATCGCCACCCCCTGGCGGATGTTGCGCCGGCGGTAGTTGGCCAGCACGCTCTCCTTGAGTTCGATGCCCTCATCCAGCTTGCCCTGTTGTTCCAGCACGATGCCGAGTGAGGTCTCGGCCCGGGCCAGCCGGGCGTCGTTGCCGATCCGGCGGGCGAAGCCGACCACCTCCCGGTAGTGCTCCTCGGCGCCGCGCAGGTCGCCGCGGGTCTGGGCCTCCTTGCCCATCAGCGAGAGGATCGTGACCTGGCCGTTCATGTCGCCGAGCTGGGAGTAGAGCTCGTGGGCTTCGTCGAGGATCTCACCCAGAGGCTGCTCGGGGTCGGCGTTGCCCCCCCAGGTCAGCGCCTGGCGCTCCAGTCCGCCGGCGATCATCCAGCGGGAGCCCAGCTTCCTGCCGTGCTCGGTGGCGCTCACCGCCGCGCGGAAACCACGGGGGTAGTCCCCGGAGTGATAGGCCACCATGGCCTCGGCCAGATCGAGCCGTGGGTCGGTGCCCAGCGGCGGCCCCAGCTCGCGGATCGAATCGATGGTGCCCAGGGCCTCGTCGAGGCGCCGGCTGCGGTCCTGGGACTGCACCAGCAGCAGGCCGTAGCCCAGGTTGTCGGGGAAGAACTCCCACAGCGCCCGGCTCAACTCCTCCGCCCGCTCCCAGTCGTGGGTTGCCATGCGGAAGACCGCCTCGATGCGTAGCTGGGTTTCCCGGGAGAGCCCCTTGGAGTTCTCGAAGGCGCGGGTGACCTGCTCCCGTGAGCGCGCCGAGTAGCCCTTGCCCGACCAGACCTTGTAGAGCATGAAGTGGGTCATCGGCTGACCCGGTTCGAGCTCGAGGGACTGTTCCAGCAGTTGCTGGGCCCTGGCGTAGTCCGAAGCCTGGTAGGCCGCGACCCCCTCGGCAAACAACCGGGCGGCCTCGGGATCGGTGGGCTGTTCCGCCCGGGCGTGGCCGTCCTGGTCGCGGGTGATCTGGGGCACCTCGAGCCGGTCGCGCAGCAGCCGGCCCGCCTTGGCCACCAGCTCCCAGGGGTTGTCGGTTTCCGACGACACGCTCAGTTCGTGGCGGGTCCCCGGGTCGTTGGTCGAGGTCAGCCGCAGGTCGGCGATCAATCCGTCGCCGCTCGGGGCTTCGCTCGATCGCCGCACCGTGCCGGCCAACATCCAGCCGGCGCCGGAGATACGGCCGAGCTGGTTGATCTGTGCCGGCTTCAGCGCATGGATATCGGTGATCGCCAGATCGGTCTTGATCGAGGCAACCCGTTCCGGGTCGACGGTCAGCACCTGCTCCCCGGCGGCGAGGGACGCGTGGATGCCGTTGGCCAGATGGGTCGCGATCCAGTCCTGGGACGGATCGCCGGTTGCGTTGGCCATGCCGAGGGTGACCACCGAGGGACGCAGGCCGGCCTGCAGGATCGGTTCGATCTGCGGTGCCGCCGCCTG
>CAZBZH010000096.1:0-10933 GCA_964496265.1 uncultured Acidobacteriota bacterium
ATCGGCTACGGCACCGACCAGCAGCTCCTGCTGCTGGAGCGCCACCTGGAGGAGTTGCCCCCCGTCGGTACGGTGGTGGTCAATTTCTGCCTGTTCAACGACTTCATCGACAACGGCAACGAGGTCAACCCCCACGACGGCTTCCGGCCCAAGCCCTACTTCGAACTGGTCGACGGCCAACTGGCCTACCGGGGCGATCACCTGAGCTTCGGCAGCATGGACCGATTCTCGCTCTGGGTGCGGCAGCGCTCGGGGGCGGTGTATCTGATTCGGCGCTTGCTCGGGATGGACCGCAAACCGGACCGGTCAACAGCGTCATCCGACGAGGCGGCTCCCCGGCGCTACCGGGCGCAGCTGACCGGTGGCGCGCCGTCCGCGCAAACCTACGCGGCCTACCGGCAGCGGGTCCTCGCCGGGCTTCCGGTGACGCAAGCCCTGCTGACCCGTATCCGCGATCTCGTGGCAGAGCACCTCGATACCGGGCGTTTCGTCGTGCTGCTCCATCCGACAGGCTACAAACCGGAGTCTCAGGCCTCCTTCGCAATGGACACCGAGCTTGCAAATTACTTCGCGAACATCGCGGAGAGGACCGACTCTCCCAAGATCGGCTCCATCGACCTCGGGTGTATCTACGAACTGGACGGCGTGACCTACGAGCAGGTTTCCTTCGATCGCGTCGGCCACCTGACCGTCGAAGGTCACGCGCGAGTGGCCGACGAGATCGAGGGAATCCTCAACCTGGAGGAGAGCCGGCTGCTCACCGACGAGAGCGCCGGCTGCTACCCGCACCTTAGACTTGAACTCAAGGACGAGGCAGCAGTTCCTGACCGGCAATGAACCCGGCCATCGCCTCTGCCGCGATGCCGTGCCCAACCTCGTTGGGATGCTGATCCGCCGGATGAACCCACAGCTCGCCGTACTCCCGCCCCTTGAACGCCTCGAGTAGATCGAGCACCGGAATCCCCTGCTCGGCGCAGTGCCCGGCGACCTCGTCATGGATTGGCTTGAGCGGATAATCGTCGTGGAGTTCGTACATGAAGGGGAAGAGCGCCACCGCGAACTTCGAGCCCCGCCCTGCCGCCAACTGCTTGCCCTCGGTCAGCGCGTCGAAGGCGTCCTGCCACTGCTGCTCCCGGCGTAGCGCCTCGCCGACCAGGAACTCGATGTAGTTGCGGCCGCTGAGCCGTTTGGCCAGCTTGGCGTAGACCCAGCTGATGAAGTAGCTGTGCTTGAGCGCCGGGTTCTCGTAGCGCTCGCGGAAGTTGTCGAAGAAGTCGAGCCCGGCGGCATAGGTCGCATCGTTGGCCACGAAGACCACCAGCACCAGATCCGGCTCGAAACCGAGGCCGACCTGCTGGAGGTACTCGATCTCCTCGACGGTGCTCCAGGCGCTGACCCCCAGGTTCAACACCTCGACCTCCCGGCCCAGCCGTTCTTTCAGCAATCCTTCGAGGCGCACGCAGAAGGTGTCTTCCAGCCGCACCCCCTCGCCGAAGGTGAAGGAGTCGCCGAGCACCAGCACCCGCTGCACCCCCTCGGCCTTCTCGGCGGCGAAGTCGTCGCCGCGCAGACCCCAGGAGTTGGTGTGAAACACCATGCGGTTGCCCTCGTCGAAGTAGCCGCGAGGGTCGGACTCGTACTGGAAGCTGAAGCGGGAGTCGGGGCGGAGCTGCAGATGAATGCCCGGGATGCGTTCGCCGTCGGGAAGCAGCGCGTTCTCCCAGTCGCGATAGCGGGACTCGTGATAGCCGCGCAGGCCGAGGATGCGGAACGCGCCCTCGAAGAACAACAGCATGACCAGCACGGTGACCAGCACCAACAGCAGGTTGGGCAGCAAGCGGCGCCTTGCCGGACTGTCGCCTGCCGGGGTATCCCTTGCCTTCGTCGGGGTCTTGGGGTCGCTCACGCAGGTTCCTCGGCGGTCAACGGATCTCTCGCACCGCCCAGCCCTCCCGCTCGATGGCGGCGTCGACGGCCGGGTGCGGCACCAGGTACAGGGTCAACAGACGATACCCCTCCCCCAGATCGATCTCCAGCACCCGGGCTGCGGGAGGCAGTTCATCCGGTCCGGCAAGGGGCACGATCAGCAGTTGCTCGATCTCGGCGATGGAGTAGCTCTCCCGGGTCTGCCGCCTTATCTGCGGGTGGCCGATGGCCAGATGGGTCCCGCTCTCGATCAGGTAGCTCAGGGGCGCGGCCCGCTGATGGCCGGGGCGGCTGCCCATCACCGTCCCGTTGCGGGCGACCCAGGCGTCGTTGAGACCGAACATGTCGATGGTCCGCAACTTCGCGTAGTAGGGAATCGCTCCGGCGGCGGTAACCGCGATGGTCACGTCGGGATCGTCGGCGAAGACCCGGCCCAGAGTCTTGCCGATACCGACCCACTGCTCGTCAGGGGACCACAGGTGCCGTTCCAGCTTGGCGATGCTCTCGATACCGAAGTGGGTCGTGTAGGTCCGCCCGTGCCAGACCGAGCCCCCCAGCAGCGCCAGCGCGATCGCGACCTGCACCCAGACGCGGATACGCTCCGGGTAGCGGCTGCAGACCCAGACCAGCTTGACCATCGCCAGAGGCACCAGCGGCACGAAGAAGCGAAACTCCATGAAGCCGCCGCCGACCTTGATCAGGTACAGGATCCATAGCCCGGCCAGGGCGGAGATCGCGACCAGCGTCGCCGAGCGGGCGCGCCACAGGCGCGGGAGCACCGGAAGGGGCAGCAACAACAGCAGGAACCAGAGGTAGGACTGGAACCAGATCAGGACGAAGGTGATCCCGCGTAGATGCGAGGTGGCGCTCCCCGCCTTGGCGTAGAAGGTGTTGGGCAGCAACGCCCCGTAGTAGCCGAGCTTCCACAGCAGCCAACCTCCGACGACGGCGATGAAGGGCCCCGCCAGCGCCGCCCAGCCGGCGACGACCGGAACTCCCGAGCGCAGCACACGCCAGGCCGCCGCCGAACCGACCACCGCCAACAGCAGCGCCGAATCCGGACGGGTCAACATCGACGCCGCCAGCACCAGCGAAAGGGTGACCAACCGGCGGCGGGACGGGACCGCCTGGTGCAGCCGGTGCAGCAGCAGGAAGGCGGCGACGAACAGGGTCGCCTGCAACTGGGTCTCAAGACCGCCGGTCGCGTAGCGGGTGAAGGTGACGTTGGCGGCGGTCAGGCCGAGGGCGAGGTAGCCGGCCGCGGGACCGCCGCCGAGGGCGGCGCCCAGGGCGTAGGTCAAGCGCAAGGTGACCGCGTAGGACAGTAGGCCGAAAGCGTACGAGACGGCGATCGGCTCCAGTCCCAGCTTCATCGCCCCGGCGATGCCCACGGTCCAGATGAAGTTGGTGTAGCCCTCGATCGGTTGACCGGGGTTCCAGACCAGGCCCAGCCCCTCGGCCAGATGCCGCGCGTAGCGGAACGAGATGAAGGCGTCGTCCTGCACGAAGCGCAGCAGCCAGGCGGGCAGCAGAGCCAGCCCGACGGCGATCCAGGGCCCGACCCCGCCCGCGACCATTGGACCGCGATCCTGGGCTGGATCGGCTCCCGGTTGGGTCGTCTGGGTGCGGCCTTGGCTCAACGGGCCATCTCTCCTGGTTTCGGGGGCAGCGGGCCGCCGGACTATATCCCGAGCCCTGTCGCGGCTTCAAAACCGGAAAACCGCAAAAAAATCCTAAAGGCCGAAAACGCCGGACCGATAGACCCCCCCAGAGAGCAGGGATAGAGGACCTCAAGGAGTATCCATGGACCTCACAAGCATCTCTACGGGCGCCGGCGGCCCGCTTCAACTGCCGCAATCCGGGAACTCCCGCCTGGGAACTCCCCTCGAGTTTGACGAACTGGGGCGCCTGGGCCAAGGGCGTCGCGGTCGCGGTGGCGCAGGCAGCACGCCGGGCGAGACGGAGGCCCCCGCCTCGGGACGCAACGATCTCGAGCAACGCCTCACCAGCCTGCTGGAGCGTCTGACCGGCGGGCGCATCGATCCCGACCGGCTGGAGAAGCTCCTCGACCGCATCGATTCCCTGGGAGAGGCCACGGTCATCCCCGGCGAACGCCCCACGGTCGATCCGGCCAATCCCAAGGAGATCCGCAAGGCGCTGATCGACTTCGGACGGGATATCAGCGACGGCATCCGGGGCCTGGGTGAGGAGCTGGTCGAGAGCCTTGCCGGCGGCGATCCGAAACTGGAGCGGAACCTGGAGTTCGCCCTCAAGCGCATCGGCGACAGCTTCCGCTCGGACCTGCGCCGGGCGTTCCGCGCTTCGAAGGAAGGCAAGAGCGTCGACGGTGAGGGGCTGCTCGATCGGGTGAAGACCGCCTTCGGCGACCTGCAACAGAAGCTGCAGTTCGTGTTCGATCGGGCCCAGAACGATCCCGGAAACTTCCGGGGTGTGCTCGGCCAGATTCGTAGCGGCGACTTCGGCACCGATCAGGCGCGGACCGGGAACGTGGTTCCCCTGGATCCCACCGCCGGCGGCGGCAGCGGACTGGGCAGCCTGAGCCTGATCGGCAACCTGCCCGGCGGCGGGAACGCCGAGCCGGGCCCGTCGCTGGACCTCTCCTCGCTGCAGGCCCGTTTCGACCAGTTGCTCAACGAGCTGGCCAACCGCTTCGCTCCCGAACAGCCCGCGGTCCCGACGCCGGTGATCCCGGTTTACGACGAGGTCGAAGTCGCGGTGGAAGACGGCGGAAACCGTCTGAACTTCAACGGCTGAACGCGGCGGGAGCACACCCCACGAAGAAAAGCCCGAAAGAGCCGACACGAAGTCGGCTCTTCGGCGCAACTTCACGCTAGCGACGGCCCAGGCACGCGGTACGTTCCCTTTTCGGGGGACGATCAACGTGCAACACAGCTATTTCGAAGAGCTGAACCTGTTCGCGTACCACTGGCTGCGCGGCCGTTTCTACGACGTGGTGATCTGGTGTCTCGGCCCGCTGGTCGACGACACACGCAGCTACGGCGCGCTGCGCCGCTACCTGTCGGTGGTGACCTGCGAAGCGTGCCGCCGCTGGCTGGTGCCGGACGAATCCGAGTAGCGGGTCGGGACGACCGCGTCCGGACTACTTGAAGCCGTCGGAGAACTGGGCGGCGATCTCGCTCCCGCCCTCCCCGGGACGAACCTCGGCGTTGAAACTGCGCGCCCGGTCCGCCGAGGTCGCCACGATCACGGTGCCGCCCGTATCGCCACCCGCGTCGAAGGACCGGAAGGTCAGCCCCTCCTGCTCCAGCGATTCCCGCAGGTGTTCGACCCACGTCTCCGGCGCGAGATCGCTCCGGGCCTGGATCGTGCCGCTCATGCCCTGGGGGTGGCGCGAGCCGCGCACGCTGGAGATTGCGTCCCGCTCTACCGGCAGCCACTCGGGCAGATCCGACGGCTCCAGGCTCCCCGCCGAGATGGTCTCGCCATCGGGACCGGGGAAGGAGAAACCGCCGTCGTCGGCCGGGATCGAAGGGGGCTCGGGCGAGGCTGACGGAGCCCCGTCATCGGACGCCGCCGCCGGGTCAGCCGCGGGAGGATCCGCCGGTGCTTCTCCACTCGAGGCGTTGAGCACCCACATGCCGGCGAGCACGACCAGACCGATGCCCCCGGCCAGGAACAATGCCCCACAGCCCATCATCAGCCAGGCGTGGGGCGCCGCCCCCTTCTTCGCCGCCATCGGAGGAACGAACTAGAACTTGAAGCCGACGGCGAGACTCAGCTCCCACGTCGTGCAGTCGTCCTCGCAGTCGTCGAACTGGCGCAGCTTGAAGTCCGGACGGATGTAGGTCGAGCCGGCGTCGGCCTTGACACCGATACCCGCATGGATCGTCGCCGTGGAGTCCTGAACGAAGTTCAGCGGCGTCATCGGGTCGATGGGCATGCCCCCGTTCATGGTGATATCGACATCGGCGTAGCCCGGCCCGAAGTAGGCGTACCAGGTGCCGTTGGACTCCGGATTGATCGCGTAGAGGAACGAGACGTCGGCAATCACGAAATCGTAGTCGAGGCCGTCGAAGGTGTTGTTGAACACCGTGCCGGTCAGCTCCCAGGCCCAGCGCTCGGCGAAGTTGTGCCCACCGCGCAGGCCGAAGGCCAGATCGCCGGTGAGGTCGGTGTTCACCTGGAAGTTGCTGGCGAAGGCCTCGATGGCGCCCTTGCCCTTCTCATGCTCGGCGTGAGCCGGAAGTGCGGCCACCAGGGCCAAAATCGTCAGGGAAACAACCCCCAAGCTCCGAACCTTTCGCGTCCACACAGCGCAATCCTCCCTATGCCGGGGTCCACCCGGCCTGGTCCATACGCGCGAAGAGGGAGGTTCCGGCCTCCGTCTGCCCCCCAGGTCGATATTTCTTCGTGCGAGCCCGTGTCCGTGGCCGCGCCATGCTACCCCAGCGGAGGGGGGGGTTCAACGGCCTCGATTCCGGGGACCGGGAAGATTTGACATGCGGGCCCCGGGACCTAACTTTCTACGCAAAGGTGTGGAAGGCGCATATGGGCGGAGCCACTTTCGCCAGGGTTGACTCTAGGGGGCCTAGAGGACTGATTGAGATGCAGAAGGGCTTTACCATTGTCGAGTTGCTGATCGTCCTGACGATCATCGGGGTCCTGTTGGCCATCGCCATCCCCGAGATGCAGGAGGCCCGCTCCCGCGCCGTGGTGAGCGCGGTCGTGGCCGACGCCAAGACGATCCACACCGCCTTCAAGCAGTACATGGTCGACCACAGCGGCTACTACCCGTCGCTGACCCTCACCGACTTCGAACCGTTGAAGTCCCAGGGGGTCTACAACGGCACCGTGGCCCGATTACTCCAGAACGGCCAGGCCGACGGCTTCGATTCCCCCGATGACGTGGGGACCAACCAGGAGTTCTGGCTGGAGATGACCGTCGCGTTCGACACCGACGTTCGCATCCTGGTGGCCGATTCGGACAACGCTCCCCTGGGCGGAGGCGTCTGGTACGACGGCGTCTATCGCTTCCACAACGGAGTGCTCGAACCGCTGTAGGGCCGGGTCCGCCGCCCTATCTCTTTGCCTACTGGGGAGTCTGAGTTGTCAACCGAAGCCGCCGCGGTCGTGCCGGGTCGCCAGGAAACCCTGCGCCCGTATCTGGACAAGTTGTTTTCGATCGGTGGGAAGAGCGACGGAAGCGACCGTCCGCTCAACATCACCATCGGCAACCACCGTCTGGCCATCGACGCGTGGGAACGGGAAATCCTGCGTGACATCCTGACGCCGGAAGAGACGCCGCCGTGGCAACCTCTGCTGGCCGAGGGGCTGGCGCTCCAGACCAAGCTGCTGAGCGATCTGGCCCGCTACGAGAGCAAGGGGGACTCGGCGCCGGAAGAGGCGCGCACCCGGATGCTCACCGAGCTCTGTAACGACGCGACCATCGCCTACGCCCTGATGACCGAAATGCAGTCGGCCATCGGAGAGATGGTGCTCGGTGGGCGGATGGAAGACGCCAAGCGGCTGACCCAGCATCGCAACAAGCTGAGCCAGAACCTGGGCCGTCTGACCCCGGTGCTCGGCGAGCCCGCGATGCGCACGGCCAAAACGACTTCCGCGCACCTGGTTGCCGCGTCCAAGGAAGCGGCCGCCGGCAGCGGCGCCGACACCCACGAGGAGCGCACGGTCCAGGAACTGCTCGCCATGGAAGAGGCGTTGCAGGAACAGCCGGATAGCCGGACCTCGAACCCGGCGGTGGCCAAGACCAAGGGCCAGAGCCAGGGGAAAGGCAAGAGCAAGGGCAAGGGCGCCAAGGCCAAGGATGGCGCCAAGGCCGAACAGAAGGCCAAGGCGCTGCCCGCCCGCTTCGGCGTGAAGCGCAAGGAAGACCGCAAGTCGGCTGCCGGCAAGCTGGTGGCGGTGCTGGCGGTCGCGCTGATCGCCTGGGCGGTGCTCCAGGGCGTGCCGATGATGAACCGGGTCGAGATCCCCGAGGTGACCATCGCCGACTTCAGCGGCATGAACGGCGTGACCAAGATCATGGCCCGGCCGCCCAGCGTCTACGTCGAGGTCGACAGCTACGCCTGGGGCCAGATGGCCCACAAGGACCGGGTCAGCCTGGTCGAGTCGATCGGACACAAGATCGAGGGTATGGGATACGTCGGAGCCCACATCATGGGCGACAACGGCAAAACCGTGGCCCAGTGGCTGCAGAAGACCGGCACCACGGTCCACGATCTACCGACCAAGGCCGCGCCCTGACGGCCGCCGGCCGCTAGTTTTCGACCAGCACCCGAGACGCGGCGTGGTAGCCGAGCTGCAAGGGGTCTCCCCCGAGCGGCCGGACGTTGACCGTTTCGGACAGTTCGTCCCTCGCGCTCACCGTGAGCCGGTTGCCGGGCATCAGCCCGTGGCGCTCCAGCAGCCTCAGGAAATCCTGGCGCTGATCGGTGACCCGGGCCAGCACCAGTTCCCGATCGAGGTCGCACTCCAGCAGGTTGGCGTAGTCCGGGTTGGCGATCTCCCCTCCCGCCGTCGGGATCGGATCGCCGTGGGGATCGGTGGCCGGATGCCCCAGCATCTCGTCCATACGATCGAGCAGCCGTTCGGAGATCACGTGCTCCAGCACCTCGGCCTCGCCGTGAACCTCACTCCAGTTCATCCCCATGATCCGCACCAGGAACAACTCGACCAACCGGTGACGGCGCAACACGTGGGTCGCCAGTTTGCGCCCCGCCGGGGTCAACTGCACGCCGGAGTAGGGTGCGTACTCGACCAGCCCGGTCTCGGCCAGGGTCTTGACCATCGAGGTCGCGGTCCCCGGCGCGACCTGCAGCGCCGCGGCGATCTGCCCCGTCGACACGTCCTTCCCCGGAACAGCCTCCTGCTCCAGGTAGATGCACTTGAGATAGTCCTCGACGGTACTGGTCGGCATCGGCGAGTTCTCCTAGGACAGGTAGGCTACGAACGGCGGCCCAGGGTCCGCTCCAGGTAGTCGCCGATCGCCTGGAGGGTATCCGGGTGCTTCCAACGGGCCGCGATCTCCGGCTCGGTGGTGCCTTTCGCGCGCATGGCCGGGGCGCGCATGGTCCGCTTGGCCAGCTCGAAGGTCTCCGGCGGAATCGAACTGATCTGCTGGGCGATCTCCAGGGAGCGCTCGGCCAGCCGGGACGGATCGACGACCTCGTCGACGATACCGAGCCGGAGCGCCTCGTCGGGCGCGAAGGTTTCACAGAGGTAGGCGGCCCGCTGGAACGAGGGGGCGGGCAGCGCAAAGCGCATGGTCTCGAGGGCGGCCGTGGGGAACGGGACGCCGACGGCGAGCTCGGGCACGCCGATCCGGCCGTCCCCGGCAGACATCACCCGGTGATCGCAGGCGCAGGCCAGGACGCAGCCTCCGGCAATGGCATGACCGTTGACCGCGGCGATCACCGGCACCGGCAGGGTGAACAGCTTGAGGAACGCGCGGTCGAGGGCATCGAGGAAATCGTCGATGTAGGCCTCACCACCGTTGACCACGCGGAACAGGTCCACGCCGGCCGAAAACGCGCGCCCGGTCCCGGTCAACACGACCGCCCGGGCGCCCCCTTGCTGGGCCGCGGCGAGTTCTCGCTCGAGAGCCAGACAGAATTCCAGGTCGAGGGCGCTAACCTTTCCGTGGGCCAGACGCAGCAGGACGATACCGCCCTGATCGGTTTTTTCGATCATGGCGGTATCCTACCCTCTCGAAGGCACCCCCGGCACCCCCTGGCGGAGTTCCGATGAAACAGCTCTGGTTACAGCGACACGCCCAGGCCTCGGGAGGTTGGCCGGGCCCCGATCACGAGCGCCCGCTCAGCGAACGCGGCATTCGGGACGCCCGGGAGGCAGCCGGATTGCCCGCCGCCTGGCCATCGTCTGCTCCAGCGCCGAGCGCACCGAGACCACCGCCCAGATCATGGGACAGGGTTGCGACCCGGCGCTGGAACCGGCCTCGACCCGCCGGCTCTACGACGGAAGCCCCGACAGCTACCTCGATCTGCTGCGGCAAACCGGGGAGGACATCCCCGCGATCCTGCTGGTGGGACACAACCCGACGATCTCGATGCTCGGGTCGGCGCTCTCGGGGAACGCGCTGTCGATGATCCCGGCCACGCTGCTGGTGATCGACCTCGAGATCGAGCGCTGGACGGATCTCGCCGCCGACCGGCCGGGCCGGCTGCTGCACCGCTGGAGCCCGGCCCGCGGCTTCTAGCCCCTCGGTTTCTAGCCCCGCGGTTTCTAGCCCACGGCTTCTAGCGAACGATCCGGGGCCGCTCGGTCCGCCCGTCGTAGGGGCGCACCTCGATCCCTTCGATCCGTTCGGCGAGCGCCTCGGCATCCCGCTGGTCCAGCACGCCGTTGAGGTCGACATCGAACGCGTGGCAGTTACCCACCAGCTCGCCGCCACGGCGGCAGGTCCGGAAGCGGCGGAGATCGGCACGGTCGAGGTCTCCGTCCCGGTCCGCATCCCCCGGGCTCTGGTAGATGACCACGGCCCGGTCCACCGGCACGTCGACGTAGGTCGAGGTCGTGCCGTCGGTCCACTCGACGACCAGCTCATCGATCGACTGCGCGTCGCCGAGCCCGAAGTGCACCTCGCTGGGCGTACCCGACAGGTAGCTCTCGCCGGCCAACACGTCACGGCGGCGGGTGGTGTCGCCGATGGTGGCGTAGAGGGTCGCGCCGATGCCCGCGGCGTTCTCGCCCTGGCGCTGGACCACCGAGGCCTCGAACCAGTGACCGCTGCTGCGGTCGTTGCGGTAGAGCCGCGCCGGACCGCCGACGTTGGTGATCAGCACATCCTCGTCGCCGTCCCGGTCGTAGTCGAAGGCGATCAACGCGCGGGAGTCCTGGGGCGCATCGAGCCCGGGAAGGATCGTGCGGGTGAACGTGCCCTCACCGTCGTGGACCATGGCCACGGTGGGCTTCTCCAAGAGCGAATCGGCACCGGGGAAGGTTCTCAGGAACTCCTCGAAGCCGTTGGCCGCCAGCAGATCCAGAT
>CAZBZH010000097.1:0-10907 GCA_964496265.1 uncultured Acidobacteriota bacterium
CGTAGCCGGCAACAGCCTTGCCCGCTGCTTTGACGTAGTAGGTGTTGGGGAAGAGGTCCCCGTAGTAGAACCAGCGGAACATCAGGGCCGGCAGGAAGATCAAGCCGATCCCCCCACCCCAGGCAACCAGGCGGCGGAACCTTACCCGCCAAGCACCGGCTTCGCCTGCGGTCAGACGAACCAGCGCCAGGGCCGCGATCAATAGCGGAGCCTCGGGCCGGGTAATCGCCGCCAACCCGAACCAGAGCGCCGAGCGCATCCCCCTGCCGGTCTCGAGCTCGCGCAACTGGTCCCGCACGCCGAGTACGAGACAGAGGGTGTACGGCACGGTCTCGAGGGCACCGACACTCCAGTAGGCAAAGGACGGATGGAACCCGGCCAGCGCGGCGATCAGCCAATCGATGGCATCGGGCCGGTCGCGTCCACCCAACCGGGCCGAGATCGCCGGGAGAAGCAGCAGGGCCGCCACCCCGGTCAGCGCCGACAGCACCGGGGTCACCAGCGGTAGCGGGAGTCCGGCCCAGACCCACGGGACCAGCAGCAGGGTCCAGGACAGGCAGGTCACCCCCTCGACCCGCTCGCCCGGGTTGTAGACCAGGCCCTGCCCGGCGGCGAGGTTCTCGGCGTAGCGGTAGATGATGAACGCGTCATCGACCTGCAGCACGGCGAGATAGCCGAACCAGGCCGCGAGACCGATCAGCCCCGGCCAAACCCAGGTTGCAGGTCGTTGCAAACGCATCATGACCCGAGGGTTTTAGCCCGTTCCGGCGCCGGGGGCAACCACCGGTTCGTGGTATAAATGGAGCACAATTCTCCCGCAATTCTCCATCTCGAGGTCTCCGATGAAAGCACTTCGCGCCACGATCCTTAGAGCCGCCTGCCTGCTGCTCTGCCTGGGACTGCCCGCCGCATTCGCCGACGAGGGCCCCGCGGCCCTGCTGGGCGGCCTCTACGACCCCAGCCTCGGCCCGGCCGCGGCGGTACAGGGAGTCGAACTGAGCGTCGGACACCTTTCGATCAGGTTGGACAACGGCTCCGCGGCGCCGATCCTGGCCGGAGACAAGCCGATGGGCCTGTTCTTCCAGGGCAAGGGTTCGTACACCTATCGCTCCGAAGAGCCGATGGATCAGACCGCCTTCGCCTACATGTCCAACAAGGTCTCCAAGTTCGAGCCGGCCAAGAAGGGGGACGCGCTGCAGGTCGAAGACACCTTCGAGTCCTTCGCCATCATCGGCAGCATCGAGATGCCCGAACTGGGCAGCGGGGGCGGCGACCTGGGCGAGGCCTTCGGAAAGCACCGCAAGTACTTCGACGGAGTCTGGTGGCTTCCCGAGCACGTGCTGGTGCAACAGGTCACCGATATTCCCCAGGGCAAGGTCGCCTACGCCGAGATCCGCGGCGCCACCGAAGAGATCACCTACCTCTACGACGATGCCCGGGACAAGATCGAACGCTTCTGCAACCACGAGAAGGCCCGTTACCAGGGTGGCCGGGGCCTGCTCTTCGAGCAGACCCTGTCGGAACAGCCGGTCGGGCGTAACCGTCTCGACTTCGTCGACCCGGCCTTCCTGCTGACCCATGTCGATCTCGACTTCACCGCGACCAAGGGTGAGGACGCCCAGATGACCATCGTCGAGACGGTCATTCCTCGCGGCGCCGCCCGTCAGGTCTTCCGCTTCGACTTCACCCGTGCTTTGGCCGACGCCGAGGGAGATTCCCGCGAATACAACATCCGCTCGATCACCGACGGTCAGGGCAACGAGCTGTCCTTCGACCATCGCCGCGGCAAGCTGCTGGTCGCCGCCGCGGCGCCGGTGCCGGTCAACGCGGAGCTCAAGCTGACCTTCGAGGTGGACGGGAACTTCCTGATCCGTCCCGGCGGCGACTCCTTCTGGCTGCTACGCGGCGACAACCTGCTGCCCAGCCCCCAGGTGCTCGCCGGCGAGTACTGGACCCTCGACACCCGGGCCAGCGTCGAGAAGCCCTGGGTGCCGATCGCCATGGGGGACACCATCGAACGCAGCGAAGGTGAGACCCACAACACCGTCGTCAGCAAGATGAGCCGCCCCTCACAGTTGCCGATCCTGCTCGGAGGCCGCTACTACATCCACGAAGAGTCCTTCGACGACATGACGATCCGGGTGGCCTCCTACGGTCAGCGCAACAAGCGCGCCTTCCAGAGCCTGTCCCAGCTCGCCCACAAGATGATCGGTTTCTACGAGCAGTTCCTCGGCGATTTCCCCTACGACGAGTTCAATATCATCGAGATCCATGACACCGGCGCCTGGGGCCAGGCGCCTCCGGCGACCATGTTCATCACCAGCGAGGCGTTCAACCCACTGACCAACCAGGACGCCGCCCGGGGGGTTAACGAACGCTTCGCCCACGAGATCGCCCACCAGTACTGGGGCCACGTGGTCAAGATGGGTTCGTGGGAAGAGCAGTGGATCACCGAGTCCTTCGCCGAGTACACCGCGGCGATGGCGATCCGCCAACTCAAGGGAGACCAGGGCTACCGCAAGATGGTCGGCGAATGGAAGCGCCAGGCGAGCCTGGTCAAGGACGCGGGGGCGATCCCGGTGGCGATGCGCCTGGCCGACGCCAGCGTCGACGGAAGCCTCGCGCGCTACAACCTGCTCTACAACAAGGGACCGTACGTGCTGTACGCACTGCACCAGGAGATCGGCGACGACAAGTTCGCCGCCTTCATGCGCAACTATCAGAAGGGCATGGAGTGGCAGTTCGGCAACACGCCCAGCATGATCGGCCTGCTGAAGGCGCTGACCGGCAAGAATTACCAGCCGTTCTTCGACAAGTACGTCTACGGCACGGCGCTGCCCGACGCGCCCGATCCGGCCGGCGGCAAGAAGAAGAAAAAGAAGAAGAAGAAAAAGAAGCGGGGCTAGCCGCCCGCTACTCCCACTCGATGGTGCCGGGGGGCTTGCTGGTGATGTCGTAGACGACCCGGTTGACCTCCCGCACCTCGTTGACGATGCGACTCGACACCCTGGAGAGGAAGTCCACCGGCAGCCTCGCCCAGTCGGCGGTCATGAAGTCCTGGGTCTCCACCGCGCGGATGGCCACGACGTTACCGTAGGTGCGGAAGTCCCCCATCACGCCGACGGTTCGTACCGGCAGCAGCACCACGAAGGCCTGGGAGGTGCTGTCGTACAGGCCCGCCTCGCGTAGTTCCTCGATGAAGATGGCGTCGCAGTCCTGGGCGATGCGGACCCGCTCCGCGGTGATCTCGCCGAGGATCCGCACGGCGAGGCCCGGACCGGGAAACGGGTGCCGTCCGACGAACGCCGGATCCAGGCCGAGTTCGTGCCCCAGCTTGCGCACCTCGTCCTTGAACAGATCTTTCAGCGGCTCGACCAGATCGAGCTTCATGTGCTCCGGAAGCCCGCCCACGTTGTGGTGGGTCTTGATCGTCGTCGCCGGCCCCTTGACCGCCGCCGATTCGATCCGGTCGGGGTAGATCGTCCCCTGGGCCAGGAAATCGACGCCGCCGACCGCCTCCGCCTCCTCGTCGAAGACCTCGATGAAGGTCTCGCCGATGATCTTGCGTTTGCGTTCCGGCTCGGTCACCCCGGCCAGCTTCTCCAGGAACCTTTCGCCGGCCGCGGCGTGGCGCACCTCCAGGTGGTAGCGCTCGCGGAAGTCGCCGAGCACCTGGTCGGCCTCCCCTTTCCGCAGCAGGCCGTTGTCCACGAAGATACAGGTCAAGCGGTCACCCAGCGCCCGGTGCAGCAGCAGCGCCATCACCGAAGAATCGACCCCGCCCGACAGCCCGCAGACCACCTTGCCGTCGCCGACCTGGGCCCGCACCTGCTCGATCGCCTCATCGATGAAGGCGCGCATGCTCCAGTCCCCGGAGCAACCGCAGATGCCGTGGACGAAGTTGCGCAGCATCTCCCGGCCCTGGCGGGTGTGATGCACCTCGGGATGAAACTGGAGCCCGAAGCGTTGGTTGGCCCGATCTTCCAGCGCCGAGAAGGGCGCGTTGCGGCTCGAGGCGGTGCGGACGAAGCCCGGCGCGGGCTTCGAGATGTGATCGCCGTGGCTGGCCCAGACGAACTGACGGGCATCCAGACCGATGAACAGCGGGGAATGGGGGTCCTCGATCTCCACCGAGGCCGGTCCGTATTCGGCGCTGTCCGCCGCGGTGATTTCGCCCCCCAGGTCCCGCATCATCAACTGCAGCCCGTAGCAGATCCCGAGCACCGGAACGCCCAGGTTGTAGATCTCCGGGTCCATCGAGGGCGCGTTCTCGTCGTAGACCGACTGGGGGCCGCCGGAAAGCACGATCCCCTTGAGCCCCGGACGCCGGATCCGCTCCAGACCGGCGTCGCACGGCAGGATCTCGCTGAAGACGTTCAGCTCGCGGACGCGCCGGGCGATCAACTGGGTGTACTGGGACCCGAAATCGAGAATCAGAATGCTTTCGTGTTCACCGCTCATGCGTGTCGAACTCCCCCCGAGCGGCCGGTCATCCGGCTCACCAGCTGTTCCAACACCGCTCCCGGCTCGATGGAGCGGCTCTTCAACGTGCGATCGGCGTCGAGCAGGAGACCCGGGAAGGCCATCAACTCCTCGAGCGAGTAGCGGCGCAGACCGGCGATCAGCCGGTCCTGGATGGCCCAGGCCCGGGCGGCCTGCACCACCTGACGGGAGGAGGCGCCGTTCTCCATCATCGCCTTGGCCTGCAGCATCGTGCGGATGCGCCAGGCCAACCCGCCCAATATCGCGATGGCGTTCTCTCCTCGATCGGTCAGGCGGCGAGCGGCGGCGACCGCCCGGGCGCCATCCCGCACCAGGATCGCGTCAGCCACCTCCCAACCGGTCATCGATCCCGAACCGGCGGCCACCTGCTCGATCACCTCGGGAGTGATCGTGGCCCCGGCCTCTTCGCCGAACCAGGCGCGAATCTTGTCGAGCTCGGAGCTGGCCCGGTAGAGATCGCCGCCGCAGAGATCATCGAGCAGCATCCCGGCGCGGCGGTCGAGCTTCATCCCCCGTTCCTCGGCCAGGCTGCGCAGCGAACCTTCCTGGCCGGCGCCCGGACCCGACGGCTGGGCGAAGACCAGCAGGCTCCCCGCCGTGGCCAGCGCCTTGTGCAGCTTGCGCCGTTGATCGAGATCCGGTGCCCGCACGATCAGATAGCTCTCGGGCGGCGGGTCCTTGGCGTAGGCCACGATCGGATCGGGCTCGCCGTCGAGGATCTCGAGCTCGCGCACGAAGACGACCCGCTTGGAGGAGAACATGCCCTGGGAGCGGGCCGCGCCGACCACCGTGCCCACGCTGACCGTCTCATCGGCGAACACGGTCATGCCGAAGTCCGACGCGTCTTCCGGCGCCAAGGCCCCGAGCAGCGCCGCCTGGGCCTTCTGCAGATGGAACGCGTCGTCGCCGCTGAGCACCGTCAGGCCGGTCGGCCAGCCCTTCTCCAGCTGTTCGCGCATCTTGCGCAACACATCCGCCGCCGAGGGCGCGTTGCGCGCACCCCGTCGAGCCATCAGAAGCCCTCGAAGATCGACGTGATCAGCGCCAGCGCCGCACCGCGGCCGATGTCGTCCAGCGCCGCGCCGGTCTGGTCGAAGAACTCCTGCTCCTCGGCCGAGACATCGAACTGCTCGCGGAAGACGAGGCCCGGCTGGCTCCACAGGATCTCGTCATTGGTCAGATCCCGCAGGGTCGCCTGAATCGTGACCACCGCCTCGACGCGGCTGGCGCGCCCCTCGTCGGTGAACTGCACCGGGTTGTTGCGGAACTCGGTGACCACCCCGGTGAGGAGCGCGTTGGCGTCCTCCTTGACCGAGACCAGCTTGAAGCGACTCCGCTTGGCCAACTCCGCCGCAACCTGCTCGGTCACGCGCTGCTCGATTTCGGGCTGTTGGGTGCGGTTCTCGAAGGGGTCGACGGCAATCGCCGAGATGTAGTCGGGGATGCCCTCGATCTTGGTGCCCTGCAGGGCGTAGCCGCAACCGGCACAGAGCAGCCCCAGGAGAGCCGTCCCCGCGAGCAACAGGCGGCGCCCCGCCCCGATCATCCGACCACCAGGTTGAGCAACTTGTTCGGCACGAAGATCACCTTGCGCATGGTCTTGCCCTCGAGATGGGAAGCCACGTTGGACTCGGCCTGGGCCGCCGCCAGCGCGCCGTCCTTGTCGATGTCCCGGGCCACGGTCACCCGGCCACGCAGCTTGCCGTTGACCTGCACCACCAGGGTAATCTCATCCTCGACCAGAAGCTCGGGCTGGAACTCGGGCCACGCCGCCGTGGCCACCAACCCCTCGCCCCCCAGTTGCTCCCACAGTTCCTCGGCAAAGTGGGGCGCGAAGGGTGAGAGCAGCCTGGCCAACACCTCGAAGGCCTCACGCAGGGCGAAGGCGGTCCCCGCGTCGACGCCTTCCTGCTTCGCCGGGCCGGCGACGGTGTTGATCAACTCCATGATCGCCGAGACCGCGGTGTTGAAGTGCATTCGCGGGCCGAGATCGTCGGTCACCCGCTGAATCGTCTGATGGGTCTTGCGCCGCAGGGCGGCCGCCTCGGCACTCATCTCCGCCGGAACCGGCGAGCCGGCCGCGGCCAACCGCTCACGGCCGGCGCTGAAGGTGCGCCAGACCCGGCTGAGGAAGCGGTAACAACCCTCGACCCCTTCCTCGCTCCAGTCCAGGTCCCGTTCGGGAGGCGCGGCGAACAGCGAGAACAGCCGGGTGGTGTCGGCACCGTAGCGTTCGACCATGGCATCGGGATCGACCACGTTGCCCTTGGACTTGGACATCTTCGCGCCGTCCTTGATCACCATCCCCTGGGTGAACAGCCGGTCCACCGGCTCACCGACCTCGACCAGACCGAGATCGCGCATGACCTTGGTCCAGAAGCGGGTGTAGATCAGGTGCATCGTGGCGTGCTCGATGCCGCCGATGTAGAGGTTGACCGGGAACCAGGGGTCCGCCGCCTCGCGGGCGAAGGGCTCTCCGTCGTTCTTCGGATCGACGTAGCGGAAGTAGTACCAGGACGAATCGACGAAGGTGTCCATGGTGTCGGTCTCCCGCCGGGCGGGCTTGCCGCACTTGGGGCAGTCGACCTTGACGAAGGACTCGACCCGGCTGAGCGGAGAACCGCCCTCCGCCGACAGATCGACGTCCGGCGGCAGCACCACCGGAAGCTGGTCCTCCGGAACGCCGACGGTGCCGCACTGTTCCTCGTCGCAATAGATCACCGGAATCGGGGTGCCCCAGTAGCGCTGCCGGGAGACCCCCCAGTCCTTGATCCGGTAGTTGACCGTGGCGTTGCCGAAGCCCTTGTCCTCGGCCTCGGCGGCCATCTTCTTGCGGGCCTCGGCGCTGGGCATCCCGTCCCAGGGGCCGGAGTTCTCGACCACACCGTAGTCGGGGAAAGCCTCCTGCTGGGTCTCCCCGTCCAGGGAGTCCCCGTCGACCGGACGGATCACCGGCTCCACGGGCAGGCCGTACTTACGGGCAAAGGCGAAGTCCCGTTCGTCGTGGGCGGGCACGCTCATGATCGCCCCGGTGCCCACGTCCATCAGCACGAAGTTGGCCACCCAGATCGGCACCTTCTCGCCGGAGAAGGGCTGAATCGCGTAGCGGCCGGTGAACACACCGAGCTTGTCGTCGGCCTCGGCGAAGCGGTCCGCCACACTCTTGGCCTGCTGCTCCTCGACGAAGGCGTTGACCGCGGCCTCGGTTTCGAGCCCCTTGACCAATTCGGCGACCCGGGGGTGTTCCGGCGAGAGCGCCAGGTAGGTCGCGCCGTAGATCGTGTCGATCCGGGTGGTGAAGACCTCGATCGGTTCCTCTTCACCCTCGACGCCGAACCAGACCCGGGCGCCGTCGCTGCGTCCGATCCAGTGCCGCTGCATCGAGCGCACCCGGTCGGGCCATTCGTTCAGGTTGTCCAGCTCATCGAGCAATTCCTGGGCGTAGTCGGTGATCCGCAGGAACCACTGGTCGATCTCCCGCTTGACCACATCGGCGTCACAACGCCAGCACTTGCCCTCGACCACCTGCTCGTTGGCCAGCACGGTGGCGCAGTTGGGGCACCAGTTCAACAGGCGGTTGGCCCGGTAGGCGATGCCCTTCTCGAGCATCTTGAGGAAGAACCACTGGTTCCAGCGGTAGTACTCCGGATCGCAGGTCGCGAACTCACGGGACCAGTCGTAGCCCCAGCCCAGACGTTGAGCCTGGCCGCGCATATCCCGGATGTTGCTGTGGGTCCAGCGCCCGGGATCCTCGTTGTTCTTCATCGCCGCGTTCTCGGCGGGCAGGCCGAAGGCGTCCCAGCCGAGCACGTGCATCACGTCGGCCCCGCGCATGCGATGGAACCGGGAGACCGCGTCGCCGATCGAGTAGTTGCGCACGTGCCCCATGTGCAGCCGGCCGCTGGGGTACGGCAGCATCTCCAGACAGTAGAAGCGCGGGCGCTCTCCCGGCTGCGGCGTGGCGAACGCGCCGGCCTCTTCCCAGCGGCGTTGCCACTTGGGCTCGATCGACTTCGGATCGTAGTCGTGATTCGATTCGCTCATCGGCTGACTCCCGGCGACTAGTCCTCGCCGTTCCCGGCGGCCTCCTCGGCCGCCTCCCCTGCCGCCGCGGCGCGAGTCCGCTCCTTGGGACGCAGCTCGCGGCGCATGTTGTCGAGCAATCCGTTGACGAAGCTGCCGGACTGCTCGCTGCCGAACTTCTTGGCGACCTCGATCGCCTCGTCGATGATCACCGCTGCCGGCGTGTACGGCTGGTGCACCAGCTCGTAGACGGCGAGCCGCAACACGTTGCGATCGACGGTCGACATCCGCTCGAGCTTCCAGTTCCGCGCGGACCCGACGATGCGCCGGTCCAGATCGTCCCGATGCTCGTGGACGCCCCGGACCAGATCCTCGGCAAAATTGCGCTGCTCGTCGAAGCGCTCCTGGTCATCCCAGAAATAGGTGAACACCTCGTCGGGCGACGAGCCGATCAGGTCGATCTGAAACAACATCTGGAGCGCGAACTCGCGGCCTCGCCTGCGCTGCCCCAAGGTCAGGACTCGATCTGGCGGTGTACGCTCACCATCTCGATGGCGGCCAGCGCCGCCTCCCATCCCTTGTTGCCCAGCTTGCCGCCGGCGCGGTCGGCCGCCTGATCCACCGTGTCGGTGGTCAAGACGCCGAAGATCACCGGGAGCCCCGAGTCGTAGGCCACCTGGCCGAGCCCCTTGGCCACCTGGGACGCCAGCACGTCGAAGTGGGGGGTCTCTCCGCGAATCAGGGTGCCCAGGGCGACGACCGCGTCGAACCGGCCGGTGTCGGCCAGTTTCTTCGCGGTCACCGGTAGCTCCCAGGAGCCGGGCACACGCACCACCGTCCGATCGGCGGAGTCGCCGCCGTGCCGGTCGAGGCAATCTTCGGCCCCGGCGAGAAGCCGTCCGGAGACCACTTCATTGAACCGGGAAACCACCAGGGCGATACGAATACCGCCGGCGTCCAGCTTTCCTTCCAGAACGCGGGTCACAGGAGCTCCTTCTTCGGAATGGCGGAAGTATAGAAACGCCCCAGGAAGGGGTCAAGGAAGCCCTCGGGCCCGCCCCGGCTAGCCGTCGAGGTAGCGGCCGAGAATCGCCTTCAGGCGGGTCCGGGCCTCCTCCCCGATCGCCTCCACCGGGGTGATCAGCGCCGTGGCCAGGGCATCGGCGCTATCGCAGTCGAATTCAACGGGGAATCGCTCGATCACCGCCGAGAGCACCCGGATCGCCATCTCGCTGTTGGCCTTGAGGTTCTCGAGGACGCTGTCCACGGTGACGTCCCCCTCCTCCTCGTGCCAGCAGTCGTAGTCGGTGACCAGCGCCATGGTCGCATAGCGGATCTCGGCCTCCCGGGCGAGCCGGGCCTCGGGGATGTTGGTCATCCCGATCACATCGACCCCGTAGCCGCGATAGACCTCGGACTCCGCCCGGGTGGAGAACGCCGGCCCCTGGATACAGACATAGGTGCCGCCGTCATGGGTCCGGGCCCCGGCCGCCTCGGCCGCCGCGCAGAGCGCCCGACGCAGCGCCGGGCAGACCGGATCCGCCATCGAGACGTGAGCCGCGACCCCGTTGCCGAAGAAGGTGCCCTCGCGACCCTGGGTCCGATCGATGAACTGATCGGGAAAGACCAGATCCCTGGGATGGATGTCCTCTTTCATCGAGCCGACGGCCGACGCGGACAGGATGCTGTGGACCCCGAGCAGCTTGAGGGCATAGATGTTGGCCCGGTAGTTGATCTCATGGGGCAAAAGGGTGTGCCGGCGGCCGTGTCGCGCCAGGAAGGCCAGCCGCCGCCCATGCAGGGTCGCCAGCTGGATCGCGTCCGAGGGTTCGCCGAACGGGGTCTCGACCCGTACCTCTTCGACCTGTTCCAGCCCGGGCATGGCGTAGAGCCCGGAGCCTCCGACGATCGCGATCTCCGCCCGGGAGCTCATGCTCCTCCCTTCGGCCCGGCCTCGGCGGCGAGCTCGGCGAGAGCCTGGGCCACGCCGTCGACCCGGTCCACCTCCAGGCTGCGTCCCGCGCGCCGCAGGGTCAGTTTGCCCGACCCCTCACCACCGGACCAGCGCAACACCTGCCAGGGAGAGGCCGCGTTCATCGCCGCCCGGGCGAGACGGCGCCCGTCCCCCGACACGTCGACCAGCACCGGCTCACGATTCAACTCCTCGAGAGCGAGCCCCAGTTCGATGCCCTGGGCGCGGAACGCCGCCACATCCCCCGACAGCGCCGTCAGGATCCGGGACGCTCCCGCACGCAGGTCGTCTCCCCGGCCCAGGGCATGAAGACGGATCAACGCCCGGGCCAGGGAGACGACCTGCGTGCGGGAGCGTCCCGGTGCTGGAGACGAGACGAGGACGAGATGAGTTCGTGGAACCGGCGGGT
>CAZBZH010000098.1:0-10842 GCA_964496265.1 uncultured Acidobacteriota bacterium
TCAGCTCGAGGCGCTCGTCGTCGACAAGGGCATCTCGATGGCTCATCTCAAGGGCACCATGGACCGGGTCTGGAAGACCTTCTATGGCGAGCACGTCAAGACCCGCCTGCGTCCGGCCTACTTCCCCTTCGTCGAACCGGGCGCCGAGTACGACATCAGTTGCCAGGTCTGCGGCGGTGAGGGCTGCCGGGTGTGCAAGCACACCGGCTGGATCGAACTCGGCGGCGCGGGCATGGTCCACCCGGCGGTGTTCGAGGCGGTGGGCATCGATCCCGACGTTTACAGCGGATGGGCCTTCGGGCTCGGCATCGACCGGATCGCCATGATGCGCCACGGAATCGACGATCTGCGCCTGCTGGTGGAGAACGACGTCCGATTCCTCTCCCAGTTCCCGACCTAGGCCAGACCATGCTCGTATCCCTCGACTGGATCCGTTCCCTGATCTCCTGCGACGCCGAGACCGACGAGATCTCGCGCAAGTTGACCGACCGCGGCCTGACCGTCGACGCGGTGACCCGCCACGGCGAGGACACGGTGCTGGAGCTCGATATTCCGGCCAACCGCCCCGACTGTCTCGGACACGTCGGCGTGGCCCGGGAAATTGCGGCCGGGTTCGGCCTTCCGGCGCCGGCCCCTGAAAGCGCCAGCCCTTCCGCCGACGGGAGCGCGGTGGTCGAGATCGACGATCTCGCAGGCTGTCCGCGCTTCACCGCCAGTGTCGTGCGGGGCATCAAGGTCACCCCCTCGCCGCGCTGGGTCGTCGACCGGCTCGAGGCCTGCGGACTGCGTTCGGTCAACAACGTGGTCGACGCATCGAACCTCGTGATGCTCGAGACCGGCAACCCGATCCACTTCTACGACCTGGCCCGGGTGCAGGGGGGCATGCTGCGCGTTCGCCGCGCCGAAGAGGGTGAGCGCCTGACCACCCTCGACGACATCGAGCGGGAGCTGAGCGCCGACATGCTGGTGATCGCCGACGGCGCGCGCGCCGTCGGACTTGCCGGCGTGATGGGTGGTGCCGAAACCGAGATTCGCGAAGACACCGTCGACGTCCTGGTCGAGGCGGCGTACTTCGACCCGCATACCGTCCGGCGGACCGCCCGCAAACTCGGACTGCATACCGATGCCAGTCATCGCTTCGAACGTGGCGCCGACCGCAACGGGGTGCTCGCCGCCCAACACCTGGCGCGCCGGCTGTTGACCGAACTCGCCGGGGGCAAGCCGGACCTGGAACTCCGCGATCTGCACCCGGAGAGCGTGTCCCCGGTAGAGCGCAGCCTGCGCGCTTCCCGGGTGGCGACCCTCCTGGGATACCGCCCCGAGCCCTCCGAGATCAAGAAGGCCCTCGAGGCAGTGGGGCTGCGGCCCGAGGAAACCGAAGAGGGGGTCTGGAACACGACGATACCCTCCTGGCGGGTCGACCTGTTGCGTGAGGCGGACCTGGTCGAGGAGGTCGCCCGGGATCTGGGTTACGACCGGATTCCCGCGATGCGGGGCGAGCCGGAGCGGCTGCCGATCGGCAGCCGGCAACGGGTGGCGGACCAGGCCGAGGAGCGGGCCCGGGATCTGCTCGCTCACCTGGGCTTCCACGAGGCGGTGAGCTACGCGATGATCGGCCCGGGCGAGGACGAAGCCTTCGTCGCGCCGGAAACCCCGGCGCCGATTCCCCTCTCGAACCCCCTGGCCGAACCGCTCTCGGCCCTGCGGCGGTCGGCCCTGCCCGGCCTGCTCAAGGCACTCGACCGCAATGTCCGGCGGGGCACCCGCGACGTCCGTCTGTTCGAGATCGGCCACGTGTTTCACGATCGCAGTACCGGCCTGCCCCTCGAGCCGGCACGGCTGGCGATCGTCTGGAGTGGCGCGTCAGCCCCGGTCCACTGGAGCGCCTCGGTGCCCGACGTGGGCCTGAGCGACCTGGCGGGGATCGTCGAGGCGGTGATCTCCGGCGTGACCCGCAACCCCGCGCCCCCCAGGGCCCCCCAGAGCGGCATCGACGCGTTCCATCCGGCGATCTCCGCCGCGTGGATCGCCGAGGACACGCCGGTCGCCTGGGCCGGAGAGTTGCACCCCGCCGTCCGCGATCGACTGGACCTGCCTGCCGGGATCTTCATCGCCGAGATCGAGATCGGCAAGCTCGCCGCCGGTCGCCCCGGCCCGGCTCAGTACCGTCCGATTCCCCGCTTCCCCTCCCCGGCCAGGGATCTCTCCCTGGTGCTCGATGCCGGCGTGCGCTTCGCGGACATCCGTGCCGCGGTCGAATCGGTGCCCTCCCCGGCCCCGTCGACGGTCGATCTGATCGACCGCTATGCCGGCGCACCCCTGGAGGAGGGGCAGGTTTCGCTCACCGTTCGCCTCTCGCTGCACCCCAGCGAGCGCACCCTGACCGACGAGGAAACCGAGGGCTACCGCGCCAAGGTGGTCCAGCGGTTGGAGCAGGTCGGTGGAATCCGTCTGCGGGACTGACCGCATCCGGCGGAAAAAAGGCGAAAGACGTTTGGGGCGCACCCCCTGCGTCGGCTAGAATCCACTCGTGAGCAAGACACTTGAAATTCTGGAGACGCGCGTCGGGCAGCTGCTCGAGGCGCTCGACCGGGCACAGACCGATCGCGACCGCCTCCTCCAGGAGGTCGAGGCCCTCCGGGCACAGCTCGACTCCGTGGAACAGACCGCGGCGCACCCCTCGCCGGTGCCGCTGGACGGTGTCACCGAAGTATTGCGGAGCGCGATCGACGAGTTGAGAAGAGAAACGCCGCACGCTGAAAGCGGCTCATAAAACCGGCCTGGGGCCGGAGGTTGTACGGAAGAATGGCCGACACGACACCTCGTGAGCAACAGCCCACCCCCGTGACGATCTACGGGCGGACTTACCACCTCCGAGGGAGTGGGGATACGGAATACCTGGCGAAACTCGCCGACATCGTGGATTCCACGATGAAGCAGGTGGCCCAGTCCACCGGCACTGCAGACACGTTGAAAGTCGCCATTCTGGCCGCGTTGAACATCGCCGACGAGAGGGTCCAGGCGGAGGACGACTCCGGAGCCGAGCGTTTCGAGCAGGTGGATAGCCGCCTGGAAGCGCTGGTTCACCGGATCGACGAAGCCCTCGCCAACGATCCCCTGGCCGATGCTGCAAGCGCGGACCGTCCGGGGCACTGAAACCGGATCGAGACCTGGGAGCTACGTTGAGAGATTCCCTGCCGAGTGCGTGATGGGTCGTTTCGGCTTGAGCCAACGTTCCTTACGCAGGGGACCCGATGGACCATATCCGTGGTGTGCAAGCCCCTCCCGTAAGGGGAAGCCTGAAGCGGACCTAGGGACCCCACCTGGCGATCAGGTTCAACCTGATCTACCCACACGGCTTACGCGGGGAAACGCGACACGCTCCCGGATCGATTGATCCAGCCCACCTCCGACTCGATGCCGGCCTCATATCGAGGCACCGAGTGTTGAACCAAGTTTCATTCTGGACTCCGATCGCGGTCGGCGCGGTGATCGGTGTGGTCGTCCTGGCGGTCCTGATCGCCTCGGGGCGGACTCGCCTGGAGAAGGCCCGCACCGAAGCCAAGCGACTGGTCCGCGAGGCTCGCCGGGAAGCCGATGAGCGCAAGCAGGAGATCCTGGTCCAGGCCCAGGAGCAAAACCTGGCCGCCCAGGAAGAGGCGGACAAGCGCGAGCGCGAGCTCGAGAACCGGGAGGGCCTCATCGAGGCCCGGGTGCGGGAGCTGGACCAGGAGAAGCTCGCCCTCGACGGCGAACAGAAGCGCCTGGAACGGCAGAAGACCGAGCACCGGGCCCGCGAGCGCAAGAGCGACGACCGCGAGGAGGAGTTCCGCACCAAGCTACGCCAGGCCGACGAGCGGCTGGAGAAGGTCGCGGGCATGACCGCCGAGGAAGCCAAGGCCGAGCTGCTCAAGGGCAGCGAGGAGGAGGCTCGCCGGGAGGCGGCCCGCACCGCCCGGCGCATCGAGGACGAAGCCCGGGAGAACGCCGAGCGGGAGGCGACGAATCTGGTCGTCCAGGCGATGGAGCGCCTCGAGCTCAAGGAGGTCGTGGAGAGCACGGTCAGCTTCGTCGAACTCCCCAGCGACGAGATGAAGGGGCGCATCATCGGCCGCGAAGGACGCAACATCCGCGCGATCGAGATGGCCACCGGCATCGACCTGATTGTCGACGACACGCCCAACGCGATCCTGGTCTCGTCCTTCGACCCGGTGCGCCGCGAGGTGGCCAAGGTCGCGATCCAGCGGCTGGTCGAGGACGGCCGCATCCACCCCGCCCGGATCGAAGAGGTCGTGACCAAGGTCCGGGAGGAGATCGACGGCCTGATCGACGAGGCGGGAGTCCAGGCGGCGTTCGCCCTGGGTATCTCCGACATGCACGATCGCCTGACCCGTCTGGTCGGCCGCACCCGCTACCGCACCGATCACGGGCAGAACCTGCTGCAGCACAGCATGGAAACGGCGATGCTCGCCGGCTACATGGCGACCGAGGTCGGCGCCCGTCCGGATATCGCGATCCGGGCCGGGCTGCTCCACGAGATCGGCCGGGTCGAGAAGGACGGGGGCGGCGATGTGCTGCTCCGCTCCGCCGAACTGGCCGCCCGCTACGGCGAGGGAGACAAGGTCGTGCACACGATCCGCGCGCTCCACGGAGATGTGCGCGGGAAGAATGTCGAGGCGATCCTGCTGAACTGCGCCAACCAACTCTCGGAGCATCGCCCGGGAGCCCGCAAGGAGAACCTCGGCGTGTTCATCGAGCGGCTGCATCGCTGTGAGGCGATCGCCGGCGAGTTCAAGGGGGTCCGCTCCGCCTACGCGGTCAAGGCCGGCAAGGAGATCCGGGTCATCGTCGACACCGATGTGGTCAAGGACAGCGACGTCTATCCCCTCTCCCGCAAGGTGGCCAAGGCGATCGAGCGGCAGGTTTCGTTCTCCGGGCAGATCAAGGTCAGCGTCGTTCGCGAGACCCGCGCGATTCGCTTCGCGGTCTGAGGAGCATCCTACGGTGAAGCTGGAAACCTATCTGGCCGGGCGGCGTGAACGGATCGACGCCGCGCTGGAGCGCCTGCTTCCCGCCGACGAGGGGCCGGCGGCGACCGTGGCCCGGGCGATGCGCTACGCGGTCTTCGGCGGAGGCAAGCGGCTGCGGCCGGTTCTGGCGGTGGCCGCCTACGAGGCCTGCGGCGGCGAGGGCGAGTGGATCGACGATCCGGCGGCCGCCCTGGAGATGATCCACACCTACTCCCTGGTCCACGACGACCTGCCGGCGATGGATGATGCCGCGTTGCGCCGCGGCCGCACCACGGTGCATCGGGAGTTCGGCGAGGCCGAGGCGGTGCTCGCCGGCGACGGCTTGTTGACCCTGGCCTTCGAGGTGCTCGGCCGCTACCCCGAGGGAGAGGAACACGCCGGCCGGCGCGGAGAGGCCGTGGTGGCGGTGGCCCGGGCGTCGGGCGCCGCGGGCATGGTCGGCGGACAGATGGCGGACATCGAAGGCGAGCGTCAGCCGGTCGACCGGGACGGTCTGGAATGGATCCACCGGCACAAGACCGGCACCCTGCTGGCGTCGAGCGCCGAACTGGGCGCCATCGTCGCCGGTGCGCCGCAGTCGACCCGCGACGGCATGCGCCGCTTCGCCTCGGCGCTGGGGCTCGCCTTCCAGATCGCCGACGACCTGCTCGACGCCACCTCCACCTCCGAGGCCCTGGGCAAGGCCGCCGGAGCCGACGCGGCCGCCGGCAAGTCGACCTACCCGTCGCTCTACGGCATCGAGCGTTCCCGGGAGATGGCCGACGCCCAGATCGATCTGGCCCTCGGGGCGCTGCGGGAGATGGGCCTGCCCGATGACGGCCCCCTCGCCGAGCTGGCACGCTTCACGGTGCGCCGGAGCACCTGATGCCCGGGAAGGGCGGCTCCTCCGCCGAGCGTCTGGACAAGCTGCTCGTCGACCGGGGTCTGGTGGAGACCCGCTCCAAGGCCCAGGCGCTGATCCTCGCAGGCAAGGTGCGCAGCGGGGACCGCCGGCTGGACAAGCCGGGGACCCGGCTGGCCGTCGATACCCCCCTCACCGTCGAGGAGCCGCCCCGCTACGTCGGGCGTGGCGGGCACAAGCTGGCCTACGCACTCTCCCGCCTGCCCCTCGACCCGGCGGGGCGGTTGGCCATGGACGTGGGCGCGTCGACCGGCGGCTTCACCCAGGTCCTGCTCGAACACGGCGCACGCGAAGTGCTGGCGGTCGACGTGGGCCGCGGCCAGCTGGACTGGTCCCTGCGCAGCGATCCGCGGGTCCAACCGATCGAAGGAATCAACGCTCGATACTTGACCCCGGACGTCCTGCCGGGTATCCCCTCGTTTGCCGTGGTGGATGTATCCTTCATCTCCCTGCGCCTGGTCCTGCCCGCGGTGGCGGCCTGCCTGGCGCCGCAAGGAGAGATCGTGGCCCTGGTCAAACCGCAGTTCGAGGTCGATCGCGAGCAGGTCGGCCGCAAGGGGATCGTCCGTGATCCGCTGCTCCATCGCCGGGTCCTGATCGGGCTCGGGAACTTCGCCGCGGAGCAGGGTTGGTCGGTCGGCCACGTACTTCCCTCGGGCCTGCGCGGTGCCCAGGGGAACCAGGAGTTCTTCCTGCACCTGAACGTGCCCGGGGAACGGGATTCAGCCCCGGAGCCGCCGCCGGCAGGCCTGAGCGGAAGCGCCCTCGAGGAGGCGGTGGAGCAGGCCCTGCGGGATGCCGCCGACGACGCGGCGGCGACCTCATGACCCGGCGCAACCTTCCGGCCCAGGGTCCGCTGCGCCGCATCGCCATCGTCTCCAAGCTCGGACAGCCCGATGGTCCCGATCTCGCCCGCAACCTGGGCACGTGGCTGGGCGAGCGAGGCGTCCAGGTGTTCTTCGATGCCGAGACCAGTTCGGCCATCGGCGGTGGAGGGAGCGGCAAGGAAGGTTTTCCCCGCACCACCCTGCCCGAGGAGACCGACCTGGCGATCGTCGCCGGCGGCGACGGCACCCTGCTCTCCGTCGCCCGTGCCGCGGCTCCCCGGGGAGTGCCGATCCTGGGGGTCAACTTCGGCGGCCTCGGGTTCCTCACCGAACTCCAGCCCGACGAACTGTTCGCCGGCCTCGAACGGGTACTGGCCGGCAACTATGAGATCGAAGAGCGCCACGCGATCCGCGTGCGCTACCTGGTCGACGGCACGCTGCGCAGCGAGCACGCACTGCTCAACGACGTGGTGATCACCAAGGCGGCTCTCGCCCGCATGATCACCTGCCACGTGCGGGTCGACGATGACGAGGTCGCGACCTACACCAGCGATGGTCTGATCGTCTCGACACCGACCGGTTCCACCGCCTACAACCTGTCTGCCGGCGGACCGATCCTCGATCCGCGCATGGGCGCCTTCGTCATCGCGCCGATCTGTCCCCACACCATGACCTACCGCCCGCTGGTGGTCCCCGGCGACGTACGCATCGAGATACGCCTGGAACAGACCACCGAGCAGGCCTACCTGACCCTCGACGGACAGGTCGGCTTCCCGATGCAGACCGGAGACACGGTGCTGGTCGACGAGTACAGCGAGACGGTCAAGCTGGTGCGGGTCAGCTCCACCGGCTTCTTCGACGTGCTGCGCACGAAGCTTCGTTGGGGCGCCGGAGGCGGCCGCTGATGGAAGCCCCGCGATGAGCCGACGCCGCGGGCTGCTGGCCCGTATCGGCCTCGACCGTCCGGAGCTACGGGCCTGGGCGCTCTACGACTGGGCCAACTCGGCGTTCTTCACCGTGGTGGTCACCGCCGTCTTTCCGATCTACTTCAAGCAGGTCGCCGCGGCGGGAATGCCCGACGCGGAAGCCACCGCGCGGTTCGGCTGGGCCACCAGCGCAGCGTTGATCCTCGTGGCCCTGATCTCGCCGGTGCTCGGCGCCTTCGGGGACTACACCGGGCTGCGCAAACGGCTCCTGACCTTGTTCCTGTTCCTCGGTGCCGGCGCCACCGCCGCCATGTACTTCATCGAGTCGGGAGACTGGGTTTACGCGTCGGTGATCTTCGGTCTGGGCAACCTGGGTATCCTGCTCAGCATCACCTTCTACGACTCGTTGCTGCCTCACCTGGCAGGTGATGATGAGATCGACCGGGTCTCCACCGGAGGGTTTGCGCTCGGCTACGTCGGCGGCGGCTTGCTGCTGGTGGCCGCCCTGGTGTTGATCATGAAGGGCGAGAGCTTCGGCCTGCCCGGGGGCACCTTCCCGACGCGGCTGAGCTTCCTGGTGGTGGCGATCTGGTGGGTCGCGTTCTCCGTTCCGCTGATGTGGCGGGTGCCCGAACCTCCGCCGTCCCGCGCCCCGGGCGAACAGGGGGTGAGCGTCCTCGCGGTCTTCCGGCGTCTCGGCGAGACCCTGCGGGACCTGCGCCGCCATCCCCAGGCGTTCCTGATGTTGATCGCGGTGCTGGTCTACAACGACGGCATTACCACGATCTACCGCATGGCCACGATCTTCGGCGACGAGATCGGCATCCCGCGCAACGATCTGATCACCGCGGTGGTGCTGGTCCAGTTCGTGGGGTTCCCCTTCGCCTTCCTGTTCGGCGCCCTGGCCGGGCGTATCGGGACCAAACCGGCGATCCTCTGCGGCCTGACGGTCTACCTGGGGATCTCGATCTTCGGCTACTTCGTCCAGACCACCGCCCAGTTCTACATGCTGGCCATTGCGGTGGCGATGGTCCAGGGGGGCACCCAGGCGCTGAGCCGGTCGCTGTTCGCCAGCCTGATCCCGACGTCCCGCTCGTCGCAGTTCTTCGGCTTCTTCGCCGTCGCCGAGAAGTTTTCCGCCGTGCTCGGCCCGCTGGTCTTCAGCTGGGTCACCCTCTGGACCGGTTCCAGCCGCTACGCCGTCCTCTCGGTGATCGCCTTTTTCCTTGTCGGCGGGCTGCTTTTGAGCCGCGTCCGGGTCGAGGAGGGTCAAAAACAGGCCCTCGAGAGCGCCTAGAGCCCCCTCCGCCGCTTAATTCTGTCCTGTAATCATCGCTTGCTTTGGCCATGCCGGAACCTATATTCCCAGCGGGAGCCGGCAGGGACCCGGCATCCCGGCAGAGGAGACGATGCAGGAGCTCGACAAGGCGGCCATGGGTAAGCGGATTCGTCAGATCCGCCTGGATGCCGGCCTGCGCCAGTGGGAGCTGGCCCGGATGCTCGGGACGACCCAGTCCGCCGTCCACAAGTACGAACACGGCGTCGTCCCGGAACCGAAACGCCTGATCGAACTGGCCCGCATCGGCAACACGACCATCGAGTGGATCCTCACCGGCGCCCACTGGGAAAACGGCTCCTCGGACCAGGAGCGCCTCTCCTCGGAACTGCTCGAGACCGCCCAACTGCTGAGCGAGATTCGCGACAAGCGGGAATCGGTGGACGAGGCCCTGCGGATCGTCCGCGAGGTAGTCGCCGCCCTCGACGCGGGGGGCAAGACCCCTGAGGACACCGTCGGCGTGGAGCGCTCGCTGCGGGATCACGCCGGCGAGACCCTGCGGCTCCTCGAATCGGCCTGGCGTATCCAGCGCGCGGTGCTCAACCGGGTGATGAACGACGCCGGCGGACGTCTCGGCGGCTCCCCCCTGGTGCGGGAAGAGCCGACCTGATCAGCCGGCCGCCTCGGCGAACCGCCGGGCGCAGAACTCCGGCCCCAGGAGCGCGATGAACCAGCCCGCCCGCGGGCCGCGCACCTTACCGAGCAGCGACAGGTAAACCGCCTGGAACAGCTCCGCCGGCTTGGCCCCCTCGATGCCTTCCTTGACCTCGTAGATCAGCCCGTGGACCGCCTCACCGTTCATGCCTTCCTTCAGGCCATCGGCCAACCCCCGGAGGAAGGCGCGCTGGGTCTCGCTGAGTTCTCCCGCCTCGGCGGGTAGCGATTCCTGCACCTCGAACTTGAGGTCTTCCGGCGCGAAGGCATCGAGCCAACGACGCAGGTAGTCGAAGCGTTCGGACAGCCGCTCGGGATCCGGCGCCTCGGCGCCGTCGGCGCGGGCCAGGATACGCCGCGCGTCGTCGATATCGAAGCGCGCCGCCTGGGCGACGACCACGAGATGCTTGTATGGAACGCCCAGCGGTTCGAACCCGGCGGCCCGGGAGAGCTCCGCGGCGCGAGGGACCCGGTTGCGCGCCTCGCTGTCTTCCAACTCGTCGGCACTCTGCAGCAGCGGCAGGCCCGGATCGAAGGCGATCGAACGGGTCGGCTTGTACTTGATCACCAGGTAGCGCAGCACATCGGGCGGCACGACCTCGAGCATGTTGGCGATGGAAAGCACGTTCCCCTTGCTCGAGGACATGTCCCCGCCCCCCTTCAGGCGGATCCACTCGTAGGCGATGGGGAAGGGCGGTTCGTAGTCGAAGATCCCCCTGGCGATGCGCACCCCGGTATCGTAGGAGCCGCCGCGGGTCGCGTGGTCCTTACCGAAGGGCTCGACGGTCACGCCGAGCATGGCCCAGCGGGCGGGCCAGTCGATGCGCCAGACCAGCTTGCCTCCGCCGGCCATGGGGACCGCCCCTTCGGCGCCGCAGGCGCAGCGGTAGTCGACGGTCTCGTCGGTGGAGGAGAAGCCGAGCACCTCGCTCTGATCGATCCGTCCGCATTCCGGGCAGAGCGGGTTGAACGGCGACCATTCCGCTTTCATTTCCTTGCCGGTCAACTCATGGAGAATCGCGGCGATGCGGTCACGACCTTCCAGAGCCCGCACGATGTACGGGTTCATCCGGCCGGATTTGTACATCTGGTCGGCCCGTTCGACCTGGACGTTGACCTTGAGTCTGGCGAGGGAGCCGAGAAAGGGCTGCAGGAAGTACTCCGAGTA